>USOQ01000001.1 GCA_900556395.1 Candidatus Segatella caccae
TCCCTATGGGTGGCGTGTTGATTTCTCCAGAGTTTACTCCTGTATATGGTCAGTTAGGTACTACCTTCGGTGGCAATCACTTGGCATGTACTGCCGCTCTCGCCGTTCTCGATGTTTTCGAGAAGGAAAACCTGGTACAGAATGCGCATGAGGTTGGTGAATATCTCATCGCCCAGTTGAAAGAATTGCAGAAGCGCAACAGCCACATCACAGAGGTTCGTGGCCGTGGTTTGATGGTAGGCGCCGTACTCGATATTCCTCACAAGGAAGTTCGCAGCAAGCTCATCCACGAACAGCATTGCTTCACCGGTTGCGCCGGCACCAACATTCTCCGTATCCTCCCTCCATTGGTATTGACTAAGGAGAATGTCGATGACTTCATCGGAAGATTGGAAACAGTATTAAAGGAAGTATAAGAAGACAATGAAAATAGCAATCATCGGAGCAGGAGCCATGGGTGGTGCCATGGCAGAAGGACTCTTGCAAAGCGAGAAGTTCACTCCATCAGATATTACAGTATCAGACCACAACCAACCCGTATTGGACCATTTTGCAAGCAAGGGTGCCAGCGTTACACTCGACAACCAGTTGGCTTGCCACGGCGCAGACATCGTATGCGTGGTAGTTAAACCATGGTGTGTAGAGAAGACCTTGAAGGGCATCAAAGATGCACTTGACTACAAGAGTCAGAAACTCGTAGTAGTTGCTGCTGGTGTGCCATCAGCCAACATCAAGGAGTGGTTAGACAAAGATGGTATCACTCCAACTTTCTTCCTCGTGATGCCAAACATCGCCATCGCCTACAAGCAGTCGATGACCTTCATCACTCCTATAGATGCATCTGCCACAGAAATCCAGCAGATTACAGATATATTCGATGAATTGGGCGAGAGCCTCATCATGGAAGAACGCCTATTCCCTGCTGCCACAGCCATGTCGTGTGCCATCGCCTACGCCATGCGTTATGTAAGAGCCAATGTGGAAGGCGGCGTAGAGATGGGCTTTAAGGCTAAGGATGCTCAGAAGATTATTCTCCAGACCGTAAAGGGAGCCGTAGAGTTACTACAAGCAACAGGTGAGCATCCAGAGGCAGCCATCGATAAAGTGACCACTCCTGGCGGCTGCACCATCAAGGGCCTCAACACCATGGAACAGAATGGATTTACCAACGCGGTCATCAAGGGTTTAATAGCAGGAAAGAGATAAATAAACATAAAAGGCATGACAAGAAACCAAACTATCCTTGTCATGCCTTCGTGTTTATTCAAAGTACATTCACACTAACTAATTATCAAAGAGCCTTTATCCTGATGGCAGCCCCACCACTTGGAGCCAGGTGTAATCGAAGACTTGAAGCATAGGTAACCTTAATGCGCTGATACATCAATGGGTAAGGGTTGGAACGAAAGTCTGCCCCAGGTCCATCAGCATAGACTTCAGCCATATATTCTCTATCCTTATCCAGAAAACTCAGGTCAATACTTAAGTCACGTGCATCAACATCAGTGGCAGAACCAACGTACCAGTCGTCGCTTGCCTTATCCTTACGGGCTATAGTTATGTAATTCCCAATCTTAGCATTCACTACCACTGTTTTATCCCAATCGGTTGGCACACTTTCGATAAACGAGAAGGCGGGCTGATGCTCGTAGTTCTCTATCATGTCAGCGGCCATCTGCCAAGGAGAATAGAGCAAGACATACTCGGCAAGTTGCTTGGCGAGTGTAGTCTGGGGATGGGTATCTGGCAAGACCTTATTGGTAAAATTAAAGATACCAGGTGTAAAATCCATCGAACCTGCCAGTCCTCGGGTAAATGGCAACACGCACACATGATAGGGAGGATTTCCTCCATCTATACTCCAGGCATTATACTCCTGTCCGCGCATTCCCTCACCTGACATGAGGTTAGGATAAGTGCGGCACAGTCCCGACGGCATAGCAGGTTCATGGTTGATGACCATAAGGTGATACTTGGCCGCCGTCTCGACCACCTTACGGTAATGGCGCACACCATATTGCGAGTGTTGGTCTTCCTTACCATCCATGAGTCTGTTGACATACCCCGTTTTTATAGCACGTATGCCCAGGCGTTCATACAGGGCAAAGGCACTGTCAAGTTGGTTTTCGTAGTTTTTGGCAGCACCTCCTGTCTCATTATGAGCCACAAGACGCACACCCTTGCTGAGTGCGTATTTTTGCAAACCTTCAAGATCGTAGTCTGGATAAGGCTTAGTGAAGCTGAACTTATCACCGTCCTTGGTCCAATCGCCATCCCATCCATAGTTCCATCCCTCAACAAGCACCGCCTTCAAGCCATGCTTGGCAGCAAAATCAATATAGCGCTTGGTATTGGAAGTTGTGGCACCATGCTGTGGCCCCTGCGCCCAAGTATAGTCCTTCATGTGCATGCCCCACCAGATGCCGACATACTTTCCCGTTTCTATCCAGGACGTATCCTTAATACGACAAGGCTCATTGAGATTAAGCATCAGTTTCGACGTTATCAAATCGCCCGGTTTACTGGCAATAATGATGGTACGCCAAGGCGACACAAAAGGAGCCTTGGCATACACCTTCACACCATTCTGCCAAGCGGTAAGGGCAGCCACAAGGGTAACAGCAGCCCCAGACAGATGACGGGGAGTATAGTTGAGACTTGCATAATCAGTAAGGTTGGCCTCGTGAAGCGCCATAAAAAGCGAGTCCCCCACCTCGATGGTTATCGGTGTGTTGACGGTGTCCTTCCTGCTAAGAAGATCTTTGGTCCATACCGCTTCATAATAAACGGTTCCATTGGTTGGCTCCGTCCATGCCTCGGCATCAGTAGGCATGGCTATTTGCGTTTTCTCTTCCATGATGCGGAAGTCGACGAGATTTTGCTGCTGTGGAAACTCATAACGGAAGCCTACTCCGTCATCGAAGGCACGGAAAACAATGTTGAGCAAACGTTTTTTCTTTCCTCCTTGTTGCAACTTTACTTTCAGCTCGTTATAGTGGTTGCGCACCACTCTGTCCTCACCCCATGGCTGCGTCCACGTCTCGTCTTTCGAATTGCGAGTTCTGCCCGTCACCTTGAAGTCATTGCATAAATCACCATCATCAAGCGTAAAACCGAGATAAGAGGTGTTCACTACCGGTTTACCATCTCTGCAGACTGCATAGAAAGGCTTGCCACCCTTGACACCCACGGTAACACGCAAGCGGCCATCGGGCGAAGTGAGCACGTCAGCAGCATGAGCCACGCCACTGTATGTAAGCCAACTGAGGAGAAGTACTCCACGCATAACCTTATGAAAAAATGTAGTGTTCATTGTTATTAACTATTATACTGTTATTTCATACATTTATAGATGACAGTCACTCTATGCGGTTCATCAGTTCGACAGCCTTATCGGGCTGAAGTGCGTTGAGATAGCCATAGCACTGGTCAAGCACCTTAGTCTTGGAGGCATCAGCGGCAAACTTCACCTTAAGCTGGTACCAACGATAAATAGTATTGAGTTCGGTTTCTCCATACGTTACTCCTGTAAATCCCTGCAGTTTAGTAAGGTAGCGATAACCAAACTCAAGGGTTGGCTCGATGATGGTACCCTCGCCATAATCATTCCATGTAGATACTTGCAACCACTGTAGACCTGAATTCTTAGCTGCAGCAAGCTGCCGGTCGAACAAAGCACCACCCTCATCGTCATAGGAAGTATACCCCTCACCAGCGCTACCCTGCTTATAGTAATCCCTGAAACCCGGCATGGCGCCACCTATAACCGTCTGGAACTGCTGTTTGGCGTTGACATACCATGCATCAGGTGCGGCATTGACCCAAAGGTACTCGCCGACAGCATTCTCATAACCGCCTCCATTGGCTTTGGAAGCATGTCCGTTGAGCACTACCAATGCGGGCTTAACAGAAAGCACCTGAAAAGTACGGTACCACTCCTTGGGTGAGTTGAGCCCTTGAGGGCCAAAGACTAACAACAAAGGCTTGCCATCAATCTTAGCATAACTATCAGAACCAAAGAAGTGAGTGGCCAGATACTTCATATCTGCACGTGCCTGCCCCACGGGATCGGAAGCAACATTGAGCGTATTGTCCTCATAGACTATGGCCATCTTGAGCCCAGCCTTCTTTATTGCCTTGAACAAGGCCTCGGTATTGGAGGTGTGACGGGCAGTAGTGTTGTCGGCGTTGGAGCCGTACCAATCAACCATCACGCCCTCCAGTCCAGAGTATTTCATCAGTAGACACTGGTAGTCAAGGACAGTAGCATCGCCCGATGCGTAGGCTCCAGTGAGGGGATGGTAATGAGAAGCTATCTCACCCACAGAAGGATTAAGCGAGGCATTCATTGTCCAGTGCCAACCCCACTTTCCTGCATCGAGATTGGTCTTATCAGTTTCAAACCATGGCATGTAATGTGCATATACGCCCATTGGATTGGAACGCTGAGGCATCATTGCCGCTACAGGAGCATCAGTTTTTCCTCCACTATCACCATCAGAATCACTGCAACCTGCCATACCCAAGCCGAGTACAAAAATCAATACGACATTCAATATATTTTTAATATTCATTTCTTGTATGATTAAGAATGTAAGAACACAAAAGGGAGCCGTGATACTCGCAAGAAATATCACGAGCACCCTAATAATAACCTTAAATGTATAAACTTTTAGATGAAGCTCAAGCTATCACTCTTAATAGCCAGGATTCTGTTGCAAGTTAGGATTTTTAGCCCTCTCCTCTGCCGGGATGGGGAAAATGCCAGTATGCTTGTCCGAAGGATCAGCCTCCTTGTTCCACCAAGGTTTGTACCAAGTACCAAAACGTATATTGACGGTACGGCGCAAACCCTCATAAGCAAACTCATGCAACCACTCTGCATCCAACTTCTCTTCGTCAAGTTCAGCAAGATCGCTCAATCCTGCACGCTGGCGAATCTTGTTAACGAAATTAAGTGCTGTAGCAGGATAACCCAAGCGGTAGTAAGCCTCTGCCTGCATCATGAGTACTTCTGCATAGCGCATGAGTACCCAGTCGTTGTCTCGTTCCCAGGCATCAGTGGCACTCCATTCATATTTATCGAGACGAGCACCTGCATTCTTGGCAGCATCTTCGAAATTGTCAATTTCCTCAGTATAGCACAATGGTGTTCCATCGTCCATCAGCACCTCCGAACCATCGGATGCTTTGTACTGCTGACCTATCATGAGTGTCTTGTCACGACGGTTATCCCCCTCTTCATAGGAAGACCACACACCAGGCTGGGCACAGATGCCATTGCCGCACCACTGATAAGAGCCATCGGCTGAGAAAGCCAGTTTCTGGTTGTAGTGGTAGGTCATAGAGGCGAGATAGTTGCCCACTGTACCTTGCTTATGGTCGTAAGGAATAGCAAAGATTATCTCAGGTGAAGTCTCGTTCTTAATAAAGAAGTTGGCCTTATAATCCGGAGTCAGAGAGTAGCCTGACACTTTCTCACAAGCATCGATGCACTTCTGCCACTGTGGTGTGCCTGTATACACCTCGGCATTGAGGTAAAGGCGTGCCAAAAGTGTATTGGCCACATTCTGGGTAAACTTACCATACTGCACACCTGTAGGCAGGAGTGGCAACACCTCTGTAAGTTCTTTCTCTACGAAGTCGTACACCTCCTGACGAGAAGAATTCTTAGGCAGTTCTTTCTGAGTAAAGTCGGTTGAGATTGGTACGTTTCCAAACTCGTCGAGCAAAAGATAGTAGTAGTAAGCACGGAGACCTCTCAGTTCTGCCTTCACCTTATCCTTGGCAGCCTGAGAGAGTTCACTCTGGTCCACCTGATAGATAATGGCATTGACCTTTGATACACCGACGAAGGCATAACGCCATCCTGCCAAGACTGCAGTATTGTTGGCATCCCAGGTATGATACTGCAACTGCTGATAGCGGCCACCGTCATACCAGTCAGTTCCACGAGTTGGGATACACGCCTCATCACTGCTGCACTCGTTGAGGAAGAACACGTACTCGGAAGTAGGATAGCAGTTCACGCCATTTCCCTCATCTGTTGATGCGCCATAGCCACGCAAGGTGGCATATGCACCACCCATGATGGTTTGCACCTCTGTTTCCGTCTTTCCATAATCATCCATCGACACTTTGTCGTAAAGAGTCTCGTCAAGGTTGGTACACCCCGTGAGAGTCAATGCACCTAAAAGAAGTGCGCTGTATAATGATTTCATTTTCATGATGGTTCTTATTTATTAAGTTGTTAGAATGTAACGTTCACACCGAGAGAGAAAGTACGTGGACGTGGAGAGTAAGTAGAGCCCTCGCTCGTTCCGTTATCGATGATGAGACGGTCGATACCAGGGCCACTGAGCACGTTGTCAGGAATATAGACCTCAGGATCCATACCTGAATAGCTGGTAATGGTAAAGAGGTTCTCAGCTGTGAGGTAGAAGCGCACCTTGCTGAGTCCAATTTTCTTGACACCAGGCACGTTATAACCCAAAGTGACAGTCTGCATGCGGAAAAAGTTTCCACTCTCCAGGAAATAGTCAGAGAAGATGGCACCCTGTTTCACGCCGCTTGTCAAGAAATCATCAAGCGTGTTCTGCGCTGGAAGACGTGTGCTGTCGTACAATTCCATCTTGGTAGCATTGAGGATCTTATGACCGAACATACCATAACCTGCAAGTGTAAGGTCAAAGTCCTTGTATGCCATATTGATGGAAAGTCCGAGATTCCACTTTGGCATAGCAGATCCAAGATGTTCCTTCACAGGCTGTCCGTCCTCACCTTGCTTGAGAATGTAATTTCCGTTCTCGTCGATGCCCTGGCATACATAACCATAAAACTCGCCAGCCGCATAGCCTTCCTCTATGACCTGTGAATAGACTCCGCTCAAACCACGGATGTTGTGCAGACTGCCAGCCTGAAGTCCTACTGCCTGATATTGACTGTTGGAGAGCTTGGTTATCTCCTGTTTGTTGTATGCAAGCGATGCGTTGGCACTCAGCGAGAAGTCCTTGGTACGGACAATGTTGGCACCGAGAGTCAGCTCCACGCCCTTGTTGACCATGTCGCCTACATTAGCAAGCATTGTACCCACCAAATATGGAGGCTGTGGTACAGGATATGTCCAAAGCAGGTCAGAAGTCTTCTTGTGGTAGAACTCCAAGCTACCATTGATGCGGTTGAGGAATCCGAAATCAATACCCACGTTAAACTGAGCAGTAGATTCCCACTTCAAGTCAGGGTTGGCATTTTGAGCCTGCACATAAGAGTTCTTCCATGTACCAGTGGCTGCATCATAATAAGAAGCTCCGGCAGAACTGAGCACAGAGAGGCTCTTGTATGGATCGACGCCATTCTGGTTACCCGTTATACCATAGCCCACACGGAGTTTCAAGTTGTCGAGCCAAGAGTGCGTGCCCTCCATGAATTTCTCATTGATAATGCGCCATGCCACCGAAACAGATGGGAAGGTGCCCCATTTGTGGTCTGCACCGAAACGAGAGCTACCATCGCGACGAATAGTGGCAGTAATCATATACTTGTCCATCAGACCATAGTTCACACGTCCATAGAATGAAATCAGTTTGCAGGAGTTCTTGTAGGAATAGACATCACCCTGACGGTAGTCGGTACCTGCGCCAAGATTGTTGTAGATGAAAGCATTGGTGTCAAAACCACTGCGGGTTGCGCCAAATCCCTCTGCAACATTATCCATGTAAGAGTAACCACCCAACACGTTGAGATGATGTATGTCGGCAAATGTCTTATCGTAGGTAAGGTAAGTCTCCAACTGGCGGTTGGTATATTCTGCCTCGGTACGCTGTCCCCAACCCTTCTCGCTCTGGCCTTCCATCTTGGCATCGTTAGGCTTGAACATACCGCTGGTGGCCTGATTGAACTCGTAACTGAGGTTAGCCGAAGCTGTCAGTCCAGGCAGAAGTTCATAGTCGGCCTTGAAGTAGCCAAGGAAGCGATGACGCTTGTGGTCGTCATTGCGCTTGGTAAGCAGTTCTACAGGGTTTTCTGTATTGGTTCCGCTAATCTGGGTGAAAGAACCGTCTGGATTATATACAGGCACAGTTGGGTTCAGGTTGAAGGCGCGCTCAAAAATGCGTCCGTCAGTGGGATGCCATGTATCGAAATTGGCATTGATAGCCTCCTCAAGACGCAGTTTGCCCTTCATCAACTTCTGGAAGGCAGAAAGGCTGCCTGCGAGACGGGTAAAATAATTGCGCTTCACAACACCCTGGTTGTTCTGATAGGTAAGCGAGGCATGATAGCCCGAGTTCTTGCGTGTATTGCTGAAGAGAATGTTGTGAGAATGAGAAATCGCCGTGCGGGTCAATTCTTTCTGCCAGTCGGTATCAGCACCATAATCCAGGGCATCAAGGATATTGTTCTCGCGTACAAAGCCACGCCACTGATTGGCAGATAATATATCGAGGTACTTGGCCTGGCTGGCCACAGCCACATATCCGTTGTACTGCACATTAATACTCTCGGCATCGCTGCTCTGACGGTTTGTCGTAACGATGATGACACCATTAGCACCACGGCTGCCATAGATGGCTGCTGCAGAGGCATCCTTGAGCACGTCGATGCTCTGGATTTCAGAAGGCTGTACTGAGTTCATGTCAACACCAGGGATACCATCGACAACGATGAGAGGTGAGTTGCTGGCAGATAGCGACGTACCACCACGAAGACGTATGGAAGCACCATTCTCTGGAGAGCCTGAAGCCTGTACTACAGAAAGACCTGCAACCTTTCCCTGCAGCATCTGTTCGGCACTGGTGATGACACCATGCTTCAAATCTTTAGCATTGACGCTGGCAATAGAACCCGTAAGGTCGTTCTTGCGCATTGTACCGTAGCCCACACCAACCACGACGGTCTCGGCAAGCATCTTGGCATCCTCTTCGAGGACGACCTTGATATCCTTACCTGCCTTCACCTTTTTGGTGAGATAGCCCACATAGGAAATCTCAAGTTGTGAAGACTGGTCGCAGGTAAGCGTAAATTTGCCGTCCATATCTGTAGCCACACCATTAGCCGTACCTGCTTCACGAACGGTAGCTCCCATCAGAGCTTCGCCTGAGGCATCATACACAGTGCCCGCAACTGTCATCTTCTGAGCCAGGGCATTCTGCCCTGTCAGCATCATCAGGCAGAGCAACAGGACTGCCTGCCATATATGAAAATATCTGTTGTTCATTGTAAATTCTGTTTAGATTGTTGTCTCTTTTGTTTACTTGCTGCAACTTTGGCTGCACCGTCATTCGACTTCCGACAACGGCACAAGAGGTATCGTGGTGTCGACCACCTTTACACCAGCCTTGTTGGTAATGACCACCTTTAGGTCGCTGATGGTCTTGTCAGTCACGTCGTCAAGGAGGTTGACTGAGAGTTGGCGCTTGTCGCGGTTACCATCAAGCACCCCTGTAAGCTCCTTGTTGCCTGCGATGATCTTGCAGTTCAGGTCGCCATCGAGCTTGCCATTATACAGACGTGTAAGTGTGAGGATATCATTAGCGGTAAGTTTGGATGGAAAATAAGAGAAAGATGGGTCGGGATAAGGTACAGCCTGCCCAGCCTTGGTGCTTTGATCGGCACATTTACCACCCCATTCACCATTGACGATACCCACCATGAGCCATGCTATATTGGTAGGCTCGTAGTCAGATTCCAATCCTGTAGAAGCCCTGGTGCCATCATCGGCATAGTTCCAACTATAGTAGTCGTAAGGCGAGGTCATACTCCAAGAGTAATAGCCGTTACTCAACTTCTGTACATTGGTCTTCTCCATACAGCCAGGTATCCATACCTTCACGCGCTGCTCGTAAGTCCAGTCGTCCATACCAGAGTGTATTTTGAAACCTTCAAAACCTGCTGTTGTAGAGAACTCTTCCATCGTCTTTCCTCCGACAGTGAATACCTTTGGATTAAAAACGAAAGTAAGAGGCTCATTGAGCGTCCACTTGTCGGTAAAGTTTTTCACCTTCTTACCCGAATAGACAAACAAATCCTGATCGGCATTTTTACTAATAGTTTCCCACTCTTGTCGGCTGTCTGGCGCAGCAAACTCAGTCGACCACAAGTCATCACGTTTGGTCTTAAGTTGCTGCCAGAAGCCTGGCCAATCAGCATTGGTCATCGCATCAACAGTAGTATGAAAATACTCTGTAGGAACCATCGTCTTACAATAGATATTGTCACCGAGATAGGTTAGCTTAGCAAACTCAGACGAATTGTCGCCATTGCCTGCATCAGGCTCAGAAGGTTGCCATGCCCATAGATAGAGATCGACCCCCTCAGGGAAACCTACATCTGTAACATCATAATAAAATGTCACTTCCTGATCAGGAGTAAAGACTGCAGGAACAGTCCAACACACTGGCATTCCGACCTTGGTACTCGCCTTTGTGTTCAAGGCAAAGGTCATCGCCATTAATAACATCATCAAATATATCGCTGTTTTCTTCATAATGGGGCCTCCTTACTCATTATTAGACGTTACAGGCGCATCGGGTGTAGCATCCACCTTCTTCGCCAGATTATAAGTGTAGGAAACAAATGGTTTACCATTCTGGGCACGAGTAAACTTGAACTCCAGCTCTTGCTTGGAGCCTGGAACACCAGTCACTGTAAGCCAGGTATTGTCACCCAGGATAATCTTGGCAGCAGAGCCATCGGTGTTGACAAAAGCATTACCCATCTTCCAATTACCAGATACAGGAATCAAAGCTGGCGCTTTGCCCTCTATGACATAACTGGTGGGATTGTTGTCTTCATCTACTTTAAACTGAATGCCAAAGGTGTCGAAGTCAAACAGGTTAGTTAGCGTCATCTTTTTGTTTTCCACCTCATCGGTCTGAGTAACAGAGTTGACAACCCATTGCCCAGATATCTTCTCGTATTGTGTAAATGGTGGTACATAACTACCATCATCAACACTGCTACAAGAAGACAGGAATCCACTACTCGCCACCATCAAGGCTGGCGCAAATAGTTTGATGATTAGATTTCTTTTCATTGTTGTAGTTATTTTGGTTTATAAAAATATAATGTGTAAGTTGTCAGTTATTTGGCATACTTTATTCTACCGATGCTGCAAAATTATTGCAATATCGGCATATTGCCAAACTAACAAAATATTGTATAATAAAAAAAAGAAGTACTTTTCTGCGTAAGTATCTAATAATATGAAATTTACAGAAAAGCACTTTCTCTATTTGTATAATGAAAATATGGTGACATATCAACCCAAAAAGAAACCTTAAGACAACCTTTTAAGTTTAAATGGCCATAATATGCTGTTCAAACTCATCGTTGTTGACTAACGACTTATTTTTCACACGAGTCTTATAGGTATTGATGGTATTGACCGAGTAATTGAGAAAAAGGGCAATACGTTCAGAGTCGGTAATACCTAAGCGAATAAGGGCAAAGATGCGCATCTCATTACTTAGTGCCATGGTGTCTGAAGGGGTCTTTCGGTCTTTTTCGTTAAAAAGTTCATTGTATTTTTCGATAAAGGAGGGGAAAAGACGAAGGAAAGTCTCATCGAAGTCGGCATACATATCCTTACGTTTCTCCATCAGCGAACGCTCCGACAAGGTTCGGCGCAGGTCATCATACTGACGGGCAGTCAACTTACGGTCTACCAGACGATACAATTTCTCTATCTTTTCAAAATAGCCAGCACTCTGATAAAACGATTTCCCTATATACTCCGTCTTAATCTTGTTGGCCTCGGACAATTGGACATTAGCCTGCTCCAACTTCTGGTTTCGCTCCTGAATTATGCGGGTGGCCAGTCGCAGTTTCCGCATCTGCTTTTTAATAAACAAAGAGCTTACCAAGGAAACGCCCAACAGGGCAAAAGCCATAACAATACAAAGTATCATCACATTGCGCTGTGCTCTCATGTCCTTATACCTGCTTTGCTCGATGACAGGCAGCACACCACCTATCTCAATCTTACGCTGACGGGCATTATAAAAGTTAGCATCATCAAGTGCTTTCTGCACATAATTGATAGCATGTTCTACATCGCCCTGTGCAAACAGCAAGGCGCCCACCTGCCGAAGGGCAGTTGTTTCCTTAGTCGACGACTTGATATCGCAGATAGCAGCCTCGGCAAGATAACAAAGCGCTTTCACTGTATCTCCTCTCAACTTGTACAAATAGCCCAAGCACGAAGTACTGATGGCTCTTTCGTGCATAGAAATATGCTTATCATTAAGAACCTTCAGAAAATAAGATTCACTCTCCTTACATTTGCGCTCCTTCATCAGTTGCATACCAATAATGTAATTCCACTGTGTGGATTTTGGGCGCATATAGTGGCGCAAGGTGTCGACCAAGATTCTCGACTGCCGTATGTACTGTGACATATAAGGTTCAGCACAACTATAATCTGAAATATCGGCTAATAAACGCCACTTCACAAAATAATACTTATATAAATAAGGCGAAGAGGCTTTACTGATGTCAACTTGTTCCACCTCATCGAACGCTTCCTTATACAGACCGGCAGAAAGAAGACAAAACACCTTGGCGCAGGCAGCCTCAACCATAAAGTCTGCATTGCCAATATGACGCGCCAACGACATTGCCTTATCTGCATATACCGACGCAGAGTCGTACTTATACGATTCATAAGCCTCGTAAAGTTCAATATAAGCCTTATAGCGGTCATTTTCCGAGCGAGCAGAAGAAGCAATATCATGAAGATGCTTTATTTGCGTTTTTTTTTCGGCATCAAATTTACTCGCAGAACTGAGAGCATCATCAAGACGTTGTAACACCTCTGAAGCTTCGGCATGACAACTTAAGTCAAAAACCAAGAGGAAGGTTAATAGGGTTAAATATCTTATCATAACTGTTATTTCTGTCAATAAATATTGGGCAAAGATAGTAGTTTTATTTCTATTTACCAAGTTTTTATTCAATAATTCTTTGCTCATTTCATCAAAAAATTGTACTTTTGCCAGCAAACGACTAAAAAAGAATAGAACAATGGACGAAGCAATTAAGCAAATAGGAGAAAGACTGAAAGGTCTGCGCGAAGTTCTCAACATCCAGGCAGAGGAAGTGGCTGAACTTTGCGAAATCAGTCTTGACCATTACCTAAAGATAGAATCAGGAGAAGCCGACCCATCCGTGTATCGTCTCTCCAAGATCTCAAAACGCTATGGCATTGACCTCGATGTACTGCTCTTTGGCGAGGAGCCTCGCATGAAGGGCTACTACGTCACACGCAAGGGACAAGGTCCGGAAATAGAACGCAACAACCAGTATAAATACGAAAGTTTGGCTGTAGGTTTCAAAGACAGAAGGGTGAATCCCTTCATGGTACAGGTTGACCCTCTGCCAGGAGATGACAAGCCTCACAAGAACGGACACGACGGTCAGGAATACGACTACGTCATGGAAGGCCAGCTCGAAGTAACGATAGAGGATAAAGTGATGGTACTTAATCCTGGCGACAGTATTTATTTCGACAGTAAGAAACAACACTGCTTCCGCTCGCTGAACGGAAAATCAGCCAAGTTCCTTTGTATAATCATATAGGAGTTAAAGGTGTTAAGAAATTGAAGAAGTTAAGACAAATGATATAATCACCTCACAAGAGCAATAAACCATCTATAATAATAAGGTGAAGCCTTAACTTTTCACACACTTAGCCTCTTAACCCCTCTCAAATCACACACAACATGATAGAGAGATTTCTAAAACAAACAAAATTCACTTCAGAGCAAGACTTCAAGGAGCATCTGGAGTTTATCATACCCGAGAATTTCAACTTTGCCTACGACGTGATGGACGAATGGGCAAAGCTCAAACCTGACCACGTAGCGCTACTTTGGACAAGCGAACGCGGTGAGGAGATCCGTTTCACCTATCAAGACCTGAAGGAGCAGAGCGACAAGGCAGCCGCTTACTTCCAAAGCCTTGGCATCGGTCATGACGACAAGGTGATGCTCATCCTGAAGCGTCATTACCAGTGGTGGCTTGCCATGCTCGGACTACACAAACTTGGAGCCGTAGCCATCCCTGCCACCCACATGCTTACCAAGCACGACATCATCTACCGTAACAATGCAGCAAGCGTGAAAGCCATCATCTGCTGTGGAGACGACTATGTGGTAGAACAAATCAACGAGGCCATGCCAGAGAGTCCTACTGTCAAGACATTGATTAGCATCGGTCCAGACATTCCTGAGGGTTTCCACGACTGGATGAAGGAATGGAACGAATGTGCTCCTTTCGTTCGTCCTGAGCATGTAAATTCCAACGAGGACACTCTCTTGATGTATTTCACATCAGGTACGACAGGCGAGCCAAAGATGGTGGCACACGATCACCTCTATGCGCTCGGCCATTTGACCACGGGTGTATATTGGCACAACCTGCACGAAAATTCCATCCATCTAACCGTAGCCGATACCGGTTGGGGAAAGGCAGTTTGGGGCAAGCTCTACGGACAATGGTTTGCCGGAGCCACCATCTTCGTCTTCGACCATGAGAAGTTTACCGCTGACAAGATTATGCGCCAGATAGAGAAATATCACATCACCTCCTTCTGTGCACCTCCCACCATCTATCGCTTCATGATTCAGGAGGATTTCTCTAAGTATGACCTCAGCAGTTTGGAATACTGCACCACTGCGGGAGAGGCTATGAACCCATCTGTGGCAGAAACATTCCAGAAACTGACAGGCGTTCAGATTTATGAGGGCTTCGGACAGACAGAGACCACCATGACTCTTGGCACCTTCCCCTGGATCAAGCCAAAGCCAGGAAGCATGGGTAAGCCTAACCCACAATACGAGGTTCACATCCTTCGCCCAGACATGAGCGAATGTGAAGATGGTGAAAAAGGCGAAATTTGCATCCGCATAGGTGACCAAAAACCTATTGGCCTTTTCAAATACTATTACCGTGACGAGAAACAGACAAAATCTGTATGGCATGACGGCTACTATCATACAGGCGACATGGCTTGGCGCGACGAGGAAGGCTACTTCTGGTTTGAGGGAAGAATCGACGATGTAATCAAGAGTTCAGGCTATCGCATTGGTCCCTTCGAGGTAGAGAATGCACTGATGACTCATCCTGCCGTAGTAGAGTGTGCCATCACCGGTGTGCCAGACCCAATCCGCGGTATGGTAGTCAAGGCTACCGTTGTACTGAAGGATGAATACAAGAGTATGGCGGGTCCAGACCTCGTCAAGAAGTTGCAGGATCATGTAAAGCATGAGACTGCTCCTTATAAATATCCTCGCATCATCGAATTCGTAGATGAATTGCCAAAAACCATCTCTGGCAAGATTCGAAGAGTAGAGATAAGAGAGAAAGACAATAATAAGTGAAGAACGAAGAGTGAAGAGTGAAGAATTCAAATGCTTTGTATGGGAACAAGAAACATTAAAGAGTATAATAGAGAGCAATCTCCATTACACACAAAAAGTTATCTATTTGCTATAAGAATAGTTAATATGGTGAAACACATAAGCTTCACCCATAAAGAATTTATCTTAACAAAGCAAATTCTTCGCTCTGGTACAGCTATTGGAGCATTAGTTAGAGAAGCGGAATTTGCTCAAAGCCAATTAGATTTTGCCAACAAATTATCGATAGGGCTCAAAGAAGCCAACGAAACATCTTACTGGCTAAATATACTTCATGATACAGAGTATATAGAACAATCCGCATATGACAGTATGCAAAATGACTGTAACGAATTAATTGCACTCCTCGTTTCTTCTATAAAAACTATAAAAGAACGAAATAAAAAATAACCTGAAGGACAAGAGGATTCTTCAAAGAAGATTCTCTGCTGCACCGGCATAGCTCAAGCAAGCTTGGCTCTGCTCGCACTTGCAAGAGAATTCTTCACTCTTCGTTCTTCACTCTTCACTTAATTATATGAGACGAATAGTAGTAAAGGTGGGCAGCAACGTGCTGACTCGAGAGGATGGACATTTGAACGTAACAAGAATGTCGGCTTTGGTTGACCAACTGGCTTGGTTGAGAAGGCACGACTACGAGGTAATACTTGTATCTTCTGGTGCCGTAATGGCAGGCAGGGGCGAATTGCAGGTAGACCACCAGCTGGACAGTGTAGAGCAGCGACAGCTGTTCTCTTCCGTAGGTCAAGGCAAGCTGATTAGATTGTATTATGACTTGTTCAGAGAATACAACATCAAGGTGGGACAGGTATTGACCATGAAGGAGAACTTCCTTGCCAAGGAACAGTATCAGAACCAAAAGGCTTGTATGGAACTGATGTTGGAGAATGGCGTACTCCCTATTGTCAACGAGAATGATACCGTATGCCTCACCGAGCTAATGTTTACGGATAACGATGAGTTATCGGGCTTGATAGCCCAGATGATGAATGCCGATGCACTCGTATTACTCTCCAACGTAGATGGTATCTATAATGGCGACCCCAACGAACCTCATACACGCATCATCCCTTCAGTATATTACGACAGAGATGTAAGCGAATATGTCAGCGATGACAAGAGTAGTCATGGCAGAGGTGGCATGATTTCGAAGTTGAAGACCGCCCAGGATGTAGCGAATGCTGGCATCAAGGTGATCATAGCCAACGGCAATACCCCCAACATCCTCATCGACCTGAAGGAGCATCCGATGGAAACCCTACATACAGAGTTTGCTCCAAGACCGATGGAAAAATAATAGAATCACAAACAATGGCAAAGAAAAAGGAAATACGTAACAGTACAGCAGAGTTTCTTACCTTCGTGGCAGAGGGTAAGGAACAAGGCGTACAGGTATTGTATAAAGACGAGACGGTGTGGGCTACGCAGAAGGCAATGGCGACATTGTTTGATGTAGGAGTGCCTGCCATCAATAAGCACCTCAATAATATATTTGAGGAAGGCGAGTTAAAGAAAGAGGCAACTATTTCCAAAATGGAAATAGTTCAGACCGAGGGCAATCGAACCGTAAACCGTTCCACCACTTTCTACAACCTCGATGCCATTATCAGTGTAGGATATCGTGTAAACTCCATCCGTGCCACCCAGTTCCGCCAATGGTGTACTTATGTCATCCGCCAGTTCTCACTGCGTGGCTACATCATAGATAAGAAGAGAATGGAGAACGGATCGTTTATCGGGGAGGATTACTTCGAGCACCTGCTCTCCGAGATTCGCGAGATTAGAATGAGTGAGAGGCGGTTCTACCAGAAGTTGACGGACATCTATGCCACAAGTATCGACTACAATAAGGATGCACCAACGACCCGCCTATTTTATAAGAAAATGCAAAATAAGATGCATTTTGCCGTACACGGTCATACTGCGGCAGAACTTATCGTTGACCGTGCCGATGCCGACAAGGAACACATGGGGTTGACCACATGGGAGAAAGCTCCCAACGGAAAAATAGTAAAAGCAGATGTGAGCATAGCTAAGAACTATCTCAAGGAATCGGAGCTTGATGATATGGGCAAACTAGTCAACACCATTTTGGATTTTGCCCAACGCATGGCAGACCGTCACATTCCCATGACAATGGAGGATTGGGCGAAACGTATAGATATAGTTTTGGAAGCTGGTGGAGATGCCGTCTTGAAAGACGCTGGGGAGGTGACGGCAGAGTATGCAAAGGAATATGCCGAGACTGAGTTTGAAAAATACCGCATCACCCAAGACCGCCTTTTCCGCTCCGACTTCGACAAGTTTGACGGCAACGAAGACTTGCCATCTTTGGATTTCAAGGAGTAAGTATTTCTTTGTAGGCATTACATAAATATATTTAGACGCATGAACCTTTCGAGGTGAAGATTATTTAATATAATTAATAGGCATAAGAAAACATGGACAAGAAAGAATTGAAGGAAAGAGAAGCGAAGATAATAGAACTTGCCGTGAACTTTTGCAACGAGAAGTTAGATGAGGAATGTGCTACTCTCTGTACCCAACTGATACAAAAGTTAGGGAGAAAACGTACTAATCCGTTACAGTCTGGAAGGCTTGAAATTTGGGCAGCTGCTGCTGTTTACACAATATGCAGCATCAACTTCATATTCAGCAAGGACTCACGTCTTAGTCTAACATCGTATGACATCTGTGAATATTTTGGCACAAGCAACTCAACTACGGCGCAAAAGTCTAAGACGATAAAAGACTTGCTGAAGATTAGCCAGCTATACGATCCCAACTTTTCTTTGAAGGAGATTGCCGAACATATTCCTTTCAGCCATCTTCGAATGTCAAATGGATTTATCTTCTTCGATTAATGTCAAAAGACAAGGCTACATTACAAGCATTCCTTGCCAATAACAATGCACCATGCCCAAAAAGCGGGACAACGTTCCACCTTTTTGGCATGGTGCATTGTTTGTTATATAAAAGGCACTAATGATGACAACACCAGCCTTTAAGACTTCACCTCTTTATATTTACAACAAGAAAATTCTACCTTACAGCAAGAATGTTCCAAAATTATCCCTTGTCACTACCTTAAAATCTACATCAGGATAAGAGCGAGAAAACGATAATGGCATGGCAGCTTTTCGATTCGAACACTTTTTTGGAATATACTCCATAAAAAACATAACTTTTAAGGAATTGAATCCATAAAAGTCTAAACTTTTTAGGAATACCAGAATAATATGACATCACCCTCTTTGTCCCAGCCATGCGATAACGGGCAGGTGACATACCGAGGTGCTTGTTCCATGTTTTGTCAGGATAATACAGTTGGGCACAAAACTAAGCTACAAATATAAGACTACCCTCTTTTGCATCATTTATTGCATAACTATCCATTTATCAGCATAATCATTACTTTTTTCCACATAAAGCTTGTAATTATCAATAATTATGCTTACTTTTGCAACAAAGTAACAGCTTAGTGACTGTAAATATACAAGTCACTTATCATAAACAAGAAAGGAAAAAGCCAATGGAACTGAAAGAGACCTTCCAACAAGTAAAGGCGGCAAGCAAGACATTGGGTTTGCTTACCGATGCACAACGCAATGAGATTCTGTTAGCAGTGGCAGATGCCATCATCACCGAGACACCATCGCTTCTCAAGGCCAATGCCAAAGACTTGGCTAAGATGGACAAGGCCAATCCGCTCTACGACCGTCTGCAGCTCACAGAGCAACGACTCCAGGATATTGCTTCGGATATGAGACACGTCAGTACGTTGCCCTCACCGCTTGGAAGAGTTCTCAAGGACAAGACACTCGATAACGGATTGCATCTGCAGCGGGTAGCCGTCCCTTTCGGGGTCATCGGAATGATTTACGAAGCACGCCCCAACGTGACCTATGATGTTTTCTCTCTCTGCTTCAAAAGCGGAAATGCATGTGTACTGAAAGGAGGAAAGGATGCAGACGCCTCCAACACTGCCGGCGTGGAACTTATCCACAGAGTGTTGAAAACTTTTGGCATCAATCCCAATGTAGTGACCCTTCTGCCTGCCACCCATGAGGCAACAGGCGAGATGCTGAATGCCGTGGGTTATATAGACCTCTGCATTCCTCGCGGTGGAAAGAAGCTCATACAGTTTGTACGCGACACTGCCAAGGTGCCGGTCATAGAAACCGGAGCCGGTGTGGTACATTGTTATTTCGACAAGGACGGAGACATAGAGATGGGCAAACGAATCATCACCAATGCCAAGTGCCGAAGGGTAAGTGTATGCAATGCCCTCGACTGTCTGCTCATTCACGAAAGCCGTTTGAACGACCTTCGAACGCTGTGCGAAGAACTTGCCAAACATGAGACAAAGATTCATGCCGACACCAAGGCCTACGAAGCCCTGAAAGGCAACTATCCCGACACCTTATTATATAAGGCCGAGGAGAGCGAGCAGAAGATGAAGGAAGAGAATCCTCAGATCAAGAGCATCTGGAACACCGAATGGCTCAGTATGCAGATGAGTATCAAGACGGTGGCGACAGAAGACGAGGCGCTCGACCACATCGCCACATACGGAAGCGGACACAGCGAGAGCATCGTATCTGGCAACGAGGCTGCACAAAAGAAATTCCAAACCATGGTGGATGCCGCCTGTGTGTATGTGAACGCTCCTACCAGTTTTACCGATGGAGCTCAGTTCGGACTCGGTGCCGAGATAGGCATCAGTACACAGAAGCTTGGCGCACGCGGTCCTATGGCACTCGAAGAAATAACCACCTACAAGTGGTTGATTACAGGAAATGGACAAGTAAGGAAGTGAAGAACGAAAAGTGAAGAGTGAAGAATTCTCTTGCAAACGAGAGCAGAGCCAAGCTCGCTTGAGCTATGCCGAGTGCAGTAGAGAATCTTCTTTGAAGAATTCAATAGCTTTATATCAGAAATAACAAACAAAAAAAACGAAATAACAATGAAGACATTCTTTCATGTTGAAGACCTTGGCGATTTGAAAGCTGCGCTTGCCGAGGCACAGGAAGTAAAGGCAAACCGTTTCGGTTATCAAGAATTAGGCAAGAACAAAACCTTGCTGATGATATTTTTCAACAATAGCCTCCGCACTCGCCTGAGCACTCAGAAGGCTGCCATGAATTTAGGCATGAACGTCATTGTGCTTGATGTGAACGCAGGAGCATGGAAACTCGAAACCGAACGTGGCGTCATCATGGATGGCGACAAGAGCGAGCATCTGTTGGAGGCCATTCCAGTGATGGGTAGTTTCTGCGATCTGATAGGTATACGTAGCTTTGCCGGACTGAAAGACCGCGACTACGATTACGCAGAGACCATCGTCAACCAGTTTGTAAAATACAGCGGACGACCTGTCTTTGCCATGGAGACTGCTACCGTGCATCCTCTTCAGGCATTTGCCGACCTCATCACCATCGAGGAGCACAAGAAGGTGGCTCGTCCTAAGGTGGTTCTCACCTGGGCTCCTCATTGCCGTGCCTTGCCACAGGCTGTACCCAACTCTTTTGCACAATGGATGAATGCTGCTGATGTCGACTTCGTGGTGACTCATCCCGAAGGATATGAACTCGACCCTAAGTTTGTGGGAAACGCCAAGGTGGAATACGACCAGAAGAAAGCACTCGAAGGAGCCGACTTTGTATATGCCAAGAACTGGAGTTGTCCGGGTGTCAAAAACCCTGCGCAGTATGGTGAAATACTAAGCCAAGACATGAGTTGGACCATTGATGAAGAGCACATGAGTTGGACCAATGACGGTTGCTTTATGCACTGTCTCCCCGTTCGTCGTGGCTTGATTGTCACCGATGATGTCATCGAGAGCAAGAACAGTTTGGTAATCCCCGAAGCTGCCAACCGTGAGATTTCTGCCGAAGTCGTTATCAAGCGCATGCTGGAATCGCTGTAAATATACCTATTAGTTAGTATTTACCTCATAAAGTCCATCTTGTTTTCTCTATTCTCGTTTTTTTACATTATCTTTGCAGAAGATAAGCTGCATCTCAGCAAAAAGAAAAGAGAGAACAAGATGGACAAATATATTATTATTTCACCTGAGGCAAAAGGTACATTCATCGAACGCCTCAACATTCTATACCTCAAAGTCAAGGATTACCTCGATTATGAGTTGCTAAGCGGACAACGCACCTTACAATATTGCAAGGTGTTTCTTAGTGATTCCCAAAATCAGTCAGAAGACCTGAAAAACTCATTAATCTACGAGGAAGTGCTCTCACTTACTGCTTGCAGTATCGTAGAACAGCCCCCACTCGATGGTAGCAAGATAGCCCTACTCATCAAGACTTCCAACACTTCTATACCCTTCATCTTTCAGAGTCTGCGACTCACAGAAGAGGAAGCAAGCGGTTGCGACTCTTATCAGCAGACCGCAATGCTCTTCGAGAAGTATCTCCAGTCTATAGATGGCAAAGACCTCACCATGGAGCGCAACTTGGTGAGAACCTGGATTTATGTCACCCATATTGATGTCAATTACCAAGGGGTAGTAGAAGCTCGCAATGACATCTTTCGCCAACATAATCTTACATCAAGCACACACTACATCGCCAGTACAGGTATCGGAGGTGCCACTCCCGTAAGACAGGCTTCCGTTGCTATCGACTTCCTTACCTACCCTAACATTCAGGAGGAAGATAAGAAATATCTCCAAGCTCTCGACCATTTAAACCCCACACACGAATATGGTGTTGCCTTTGAAAGAGGTACTCGTCTCACGCTGCCCGTGCATCAAGCAGGAAATCTTAACAATCCCACATATCTACACCAGTATTTCATTTCTGGTACTGCCAGCATCGATAAGTATGGAAAGGTAGTATACGAGGGTGATGTGCTAAGACAGACAGGCAGACTGTTGGAGAACATCGGAGCCTTGCTGAAAGATGGTGATGCCACCATGAACGACATACGTTACTTCATCATCTATCTGCGCGACATTTCCGACTACCACCATGTAGACAACTTGATGCAAAAACTATATCCACACATACCACGCATCATTGTAGAGGCCCGAGTCTGCCGTCCTGGATGGTTAATAGAAATGGAATGTATTGCCGAAAAAACACGCACTTAAACGATGGTTTCTTAATTATTTTGTGTACTTTTGCAAATACAATACAGAAACTTTCTCTCGTGGGGAATATCAATAAGTCAAGGACTCCCCTGGGGATACCTAAATGAAGTAAAAGGACGATGAACAAACCTAAAAACCTGTTTTCACGATTCGGCACCTATACACTCATCTTACTTTGGGCAATGGTATGGCTGATCTTCTTTCAGGAGTGGTATCACTATCACTTCTTCTTTCAAGAACAGAACCAACTGTTTCTTAACTCATGGAGTTATATCTTCACTTATTTCGACAAACCAGCATGGCTTGCCTGTTTGTTAGGCGACTGGCTCACCCAGTTCTATTACTATCTTTACGCAGGTCCTGTCATCCTCTGTTGTGCTTTATTCCTAACAGGCATCGTTTGCCTAAAGGCTCTACGAACAGCAGGCATCCAAAGACCATGGTTAGCCACATCCATAGCCATGATGATCATGACCATAGAGGCCATCTTCAGTTTCCATTACGACCATCGGCTACCAAGTGTACTGGCTGTCACAGGTGGCGCCACCATCTTCTGGTTAAGCACCCTACTTACACGCCACATCAACAGACATTCCCAATGGCTTTCTGCCATGATGATATTTCTTTCTGCCACACTCACTTTCTGGCTATTTGGGTGCGGCATCTGGATGTACTCCCTTCTCCTTGTCACAGGATGGCTGATTCATATCAAAGAAGCCAACAGCTATCTACATCTTGGCATCTTAGCCATTACCCTTTTCATCATTTCCATCGGCAAGAGAATTTATTTTCTACCATTCGACGCGCTATATAGTTACCCAGGCATCGGCAAACTCATCATGCCACAACTGGACCTGGAAAAGACATTTGCAGCAGACGATGAATACTATTTTGGCAACTACAGCAAACTAACACGGATGGTAGAAGCAGACCCCAACCCCAACCAGTACATGAAGTACTACTACAACCTGGTGATGGCACAGCAGCGAAAGCTTCCCGACAGGCTACTCGCTTTCAGCAACAACTACTTAGGTACTTTCGAGAATATAGGTCCCGACACCCCGACCCTCACCATCAAGACACTCAACGAACTGTATTGGATATTGGGCGACATGACCTTTGCCGAGCGAGCTACCATATTGGGAATGGTCAATTCGCCCAACAATCGAAACATTCGCATGACGAAACGACTGGCAGAAATCAATATCGTCAGTGGAGAATGGAATACAGCCCGAAAATTTCTGCGCATCCTACAAAAGACATTCGTTTGGCATTCATGGGCAGAACAACTTTTAAATGCCCTCGACCATCCTGAAGGTGAACACCAAGGACTGCTGAAGGCTTATCAAGAGAAAGCTAACCTCACCAACCTCACCGATACTATCAGGCTAAGCGACAACTCCTATACCATCATGCAGGAACTATTGGAGAGCAATGCAGAAAACCATATCGCCCTCGACTATCTGTTGTGCAGCGACCTCTTACTCAAGGATATGGACACCTTCAAAAGAGATTACGACCAGTTCTGCTATCGCATGGAGAATCCTCCCTATCAGACCAAGCTATATCAGGAAGCACTCATGATATACCTGGCAGGCACCCATGCGCCACAGTCCGAATGGCAGAAATACATCCATCGCAATGACCTGTTAGAACGCTTCTTGCAATACAACGAGCAACGAGGGAGTGATGCCTTTAATGATACATACTGGTACTATTTCGACAAAGCAAAGACTCCTAAACTATCAAAATAAGGTATTATGAACAAATTACAGCATTTCATACACAACACCACCTTATGGAGCGTATGGGCGGTGGCCATGCTATTGGCTTCCTGCTCCGCCACACACGAGAATGCCATCAAGACCAACCATCTTCCTGCCATCTATCCCGACTATACAGACGTCACGATACCCGTCAACATAGCTCCGCTCAACTTCCTGGTACGCGACAAGAATGTGGCACACGTAGAAGTCATCGCCTCTATCAAAGATGACACTTCCTCTCCTGAAAGCGTACCGGAAAATAGTATTTCCGCAACGTCAAACGACAATCGTGTAGTATTCGATATTGCTGAATGGAAAGAGTTGATGCAGAAGGCCGCTGGTAAGAAAGTAAACGTACAGGTATATACCTGCGACAAGGAAGGTAACTGGTCGGCACATCAACCCTTCTGTTGGACCATTGTTGCCGACAGTATAGACGCATATCTCACCTACCGCCTCATAGAGCCAGACTACGAAGTATGGAACAAAATACAAATCAAGCAACGCTGCATAGAGAACTGGGATGAGACGATTCTTGCCGACCACAACCTACAGGAAAACCGCTGTATGAATTGTCATGCCTTAGGCAATCAAGACCCAAGCCTCAGCATGATGTATATCCGTGGCAAAGGTGGTGGCGCCATACTCAATAGAGATGGTAGATTGCGTAAGCTCAACATCAAGACCGACAATATGATTTCATCAAGTGTGTATTATGGTTTCAGTCCATCGGGCAGATATGTCACCTTCTCTACCAACGTCATCATTCCTGCCTTTCATGCCAAGCCCAGCAAGCGACTGGAGGTGTACGACACCAAGAGTGATGTGTATGTAGCTGATCTCGACAAAAACACCATTTTCTCCTCGCCACTGACCTGCGACAGCACACAATTGGAAACCTTTCCCACCTTCTCGGCAGATGGTAAATATATATATTATTGCACAGCAGATACCAAAGGACTGAAAAGCGAAAAACTGAAAGGACTCAAATATGCCCTTGTACGCATCCCCTTCAACGAGAATACAGGACAGATAGCCACCGATGCCGCCCTGGTAGACACCCTCTATAAGGAACGCTCAGTATGTCATCCCAAGATAAGTCCCGATGGTAAATATTGCCTGTTCACCGTTGCCGACTATGGCACCTTCCCCATCTGGCATCCAGAGGCCGACCTCCTTTTGCTCAACTTACAGACGGGCAAGACAGACAGCCTCAACATAGTGAACAGTAAGAAGAGCGACACTTATCACAGTTGGTCACATAACAGCCGTTGGTTTGTCTTTGCCAGCAAGCGTGATGACGGACTATACGGAAAGCCCTACTTCTGTTATATCGACAAAGAGGGCAAAGCACACAAGCCCTTTTTACTTCCACAGAAAGAACCATCATTCTACGACGACTGCCTAAAGAGTTTTAATATTCCTGAATTAAGTCGCGGTCCCGTTCCATTCAATGCCATCGATGTTGAGAATGTGATGAAGCAAGAAGCAGAAAAATTCAAATAAGAAAAAACAAAAACGCTCCTGTTACCATATTGCAACAGGAGCATTTTCTATAAATATACATTTGAATTCTTCACTCTTCGTTCTTCACTCTTCACTTATTTAACCTTCGTAGCTACCCTCTTGTCACTCATGATTTCGTTTCCTGCCGCACGGGCATTCAGCTTCACTGGCTTCGATGTAAAATCGGGCGTATTGTAAGAATCGAGCAACTCATCGTAATACTTCTTTGGATTGCGTTGTGGCAGTAGGAAAGGCTTGCTCACATGGCCCTTATCATCGATGCAGGCAAGATAAAGACGCGTATAGAGACCATCGCCACGCCGAGAGGTAAATACAAACCAATGAGAGTCCTTACTCCAGTTGTGCCAACTTTCCGTGTCCTTGCTGTTGGCTGCTGTCAGTGGGCGAGCCTGTCCTGTTTTCAAATCCAAGAGCCAGTTGTCTGCCTCCTTATGCCAGATAGGAAAGCATCCATAATCGCTCATTGTAAACATGATGTACCTGCCATCATACGAAGGACGTGGATGGGTGGCACTCTTTCCCAACTCACGAGCATTGAAGATGGTATCTACGCGGGTACCAAACTTACCTGTTGCGGCATCAAAGTCTATCTTACAGATGTTATACTTGATATCCTTATAGCCATTAGGTATAGGTTCTGCCGTTGATGAACAGAAGTATAGCGTCTTGCCATCTGCCGAGAACACAGGATATGTCTCGTAATGGTCTTTTGTCATCAAGAGCGTGTCGAGCAAGAGTTCGTGAGTATCGGGCTGGTAGACAAAGACATCCGATGCCTGGTCGAAGACTTCGATGCGCTCATCCTTCACGGCATGGAAACTCTGATGGGTGGTATTGGTGCTATACGCACAATACTTGCCCGATGGATGCCAATAAGGATAAACCATCGATCCATGTAGCGAATCATTCTTTGCCTTCAGCCACTCTCGCTTGCCATTCAGTGAGACCAAGGTAGCACCATGGTCGCCACGCACATGGAAGGTAAACTGATCGGGATTGGTACGATTGGCCGTATGACAGTTGAAGCAAGCACCAGGAGCTACCGTGTTCTCAAGGATAGGAGTCTCTTCAAAGTTGCTCAGGTTGCGCTGATAGATGCCCAACTTGCCATATACCTCATAACCAGGAGCGATGCGACGATAGGTCAAGCCCCAGTCATCAAGAGCGTATGGGCTGACATGGATATCGAAGTCCTGATACTTGAACCATTCACCATTTTTCAACACAAACACTGAGACGGTGAGTTTTCCGCCCTTATTATTTCTCAAGAAGTCGTGCCACTCCTCTACATCAAAGTCCGCATACTCTTTTCCGATAGAAGAGATTTCCTCGACGGTCTTCGATCCTGCCACACTCACTGCCATTTCATCTACTTCGTCATCCACCATATTGAAATTAAGCGGAGCGATGTTGACAGGAACTGTAACCCCGATGTAATCAGGGAAGATTTCAGGCAACTGTTTGATTTCTTTTGCCTCACTCCACGGTGAAGGAGAGCAACAGGAATCGAGAGAAGCCATCCCCATCACAATCAATAGGGCAAACAACAAATATTTGATTGTTTTCATATCATTCCAGTATTATCATTCCACATTCTAATAAACCTCTTTCATTCCCTCCTTCTTTCCGGCAGCCTCATCAGCCCCCTGCACCATCACATAGTGCCAGGCATTGGATACATAGGGTTGCAGACTGAGTTGAGGATCCTTCGGATTCTGCATATAGAGTTGGACAAAGTTGAGCGTATTGCTAACCGTCTGTGCATCCACACTATAGGGGATGGTGCGAGGGTCGCCATGTGTCTTCATCCAGTTGCCGATGAGTATCTCCTGGAAAGAACGGGGAATATGATTGTAACCCACATATCTTCCCAATGGATAATACTGCATAAACTTATCCAAGTCTCGCTGCAGCAGTTCGTAGCAAACCAGATATTCGTATGCCATCTTGTTGTGCTTGTCGTTGAGGAAGAGCAGCCCCAACATTTGGTCCATCTCCCTGTCGTTGAAGAGGAAGTCCTGCTTCTTCTCACGATACTTGCGCAGAATACCATAGATGGGATGCTGGTTGATAGCTTTTTCATACCCCAACAATTTCATCGTTCTGTTGGCCCAATCACGATAGAAGAGCGTCTTCTGAAGCCGGCGTAGCAACTTGGCTGCTACCTTATAGTTACCATTGATAAGCTCGCACTCAGCAATACGGCGAGTCAATCGTGCACTCTTCCGGTTATTCGATATGGACTCCTGTGCCTCAAACATATATCGTTCCGCATCGTTTACCATTCCCAAACGATAAAATATCTCGGATGTAGAAATCGGTAGAAGCATGTCGCGGGTAAAGACAGGCAGCAACCCCTCTCCTCCATTCTGGTAGAACTCAAAGAGTCGGTCGGCAAGGACACCCTTTTGGCTCAAAGCTAAGTTGACACACGACACCCCAAGAGGAGTAGAAGCAGGCTTTTTCTCTGCCTTTTCAATAATCTTATCCCACTGTTCGGTACGCACCAAGAAGTTATAGTCTATCAACTCGTAAGACATCTCATCAAAGGAAACTTTGATGCCCCACCAAGATGCGATAGCAACCAATACATACGTTACCGTCACCACCATTCTTGACTGCTGTAGCTTCTGTAACTGCGGGTGCTTGTATGACACCATCCCCAACAAAGGTACGAAAGCAGCACACGCCATGACACCTAACAGCATCACAGGAACAACACCAGGAAAACGATAATAGTTTAATCCGGAAAGTATACGATACAAGGGATACTGCAAGGTTTGTGTACAAAGCAATATCCAGGAGAAGGTAAGAATCAGAATACATAAAGAATAAGCCACAGCAGAAGATACCTGCCTCTTTTGCGCTCCCAACTTCATCGTATCGCCAATCATCAAGGCTGCATAGACATACACCACAGGCCCCAGACACCAATACACCAAAGCTGTGCTCACCAACTCGAACACCACCTTCACCAACCGGTTGTGGAAACGATTGTGTATCCACCCCATCGTCAAGGCTCCCCAAAGAGCTACAACAAAAGAGAGCAATACATTCTGGTCACCCATGGCACACCATAAGACGATACTGGGGACAAAGCTCAACAAATGGCCAGGGAAATCGTGCTTAACCCCGTATTGCTTCATCAGGCCCCATACCATAGTCTGTATACCCACCAGAAGCAAGGCAATAATCGTTCCGCCTAATACGGGCATATAATAAAACTGCACCAGGAACTCGCTCACATAGTCTGCCAGTCCTCCTGGAAGCATGATACGTTCCAGGAAATAGTCAGTGCCAAAGAGAAACATCTGATACTGCTCTTGATAGCAAAGTCCTCCTATGTATGGCACTGCCCAAAACACAGCGACAGCCGCACCAAAGAGCAGCGACAACAGAGGTTTCCATGATTTTGTCAATATATTCTTCATCGTCATTAATTATTCGTTCTGTAAATCATCCGATACCGACATCCTATCAAACAACATTGTATTCAAGAATGGTCCTATTCCCTCATCGTAACACGAGGACGAGCATCCGAAAATATCAGATTACGCGTTTCACGGATATCGAAATCCACCTTGGTCTTCGTGAAATCGGGTACGTTATAAGCATCAAACAAAGCATGGTAGTATCTCCAAGGATTACGCTGTGGAAGCAGGAATGGTTTGGTAGCTTTTCCCTTATCGTCGATATGAGATATATAGAGACGGGTGTAACTGCCATCACCACGTTTGCTGACAAATACAAACCAGCGCGAGTTGCTACTCCAGTTGTGATAACTTTCACTCATATTGCTGTTCACAGCAGTAAGAGGATAAGTCTGCCGAGTCTTCAAATTCATCATCCACAAATCTGCATCTGGTTGTACTATCGGGAAATTACTTCTACTACACTTGGTATACATCAGCCATTTACCATCATACGATGGTCGAGCCAATACATAACTCATATTCGTCTTCGGACCATTGAGAAGCGTATCCACCTTTTCGCCAAAGGTCCCTGTTTTGGCATCGAAAGGAATGCTTACCAAAGAGCACTTCACCTTCTGATACTCTGCAGGTACCCGACAACTCTTGGAAGTACTATAATATAAAGTGTTGCCATCGGCACTAAAAGCCGGGAATATTTCCAACCAATCGGGAGTCATCAACTTCTTGTCAGTAACCAATTGATTGGTACGTGTATCCAGCACCACTATATTACTGAAATCATGATACACCTCAATAGGCTTAAATGTTCCGACAAAGAAACTCTGATGCACCGCATTGGCAGCATAAGCCACATAGTTGCCTGCTGGATGCCAATAGGCATAGCTGCCTGCAGCCTTAGTAGAATCGGTCTTGGTGTCTATCCATTGCTGCTTGCCATTCTTCATGATTAGGGTACCTCCACCCTCGCCACGGATCTGACAGGTGAGTTGCTGCGGGTCTGTACGGTTGGCAGTATGACAATTGAAGCACCTACCTGGCAAGGCTGTCTCTGTCATGATAGGCGTCTCATCAAAGTTGTGGATATCGCGCTGATAAATACCGATATCTCCACCCACCTCATAACCAGGAGCTATACGCCGATAGGTCAATCCATAATCGTCCAACCGGTACTTGCTGACATACATCTGGAAGTCCTTATACTGTTTCCACGCTCCATCCTTGCGGGTACATACCGTAAAGGAGATGCTGCCTCCCATGTTCTGTTCGGTCAGCTGATGCCATTCATCTACATCAAAGTCTGCCCACTCACCACTGACATGTATCTCTCCACCTTTGCTTCCTCTTGCCACCACATCTACGACGTCCACTGCCTCACCTCTCATATTGAAGTTTAAAGGAGCGATACCCGCAGGAATAGTTACACCGATATAGTCGGGGTAAATTTTAGGCAGTTGACTCATCCTCTGTGGATTTTGAACAGAAGGAGTACAAGAAACCAAGCCAATAGCAATGGCTACTAAACAGAAAAACTTCTTCATAATCATTCTTCGCCTCCTTTCTGCTGACTCATCATTCGTTGTACATACTCTGCGTATGGCGAACCTGCCACATTGCCATGATTCTGTATACACCTCACGGCATCCTGATAGCCTACAGGCATCTGCCTATAGCCACCATATTGTTGTACCCAACTGCCATATCTCATAAATCCTTGTATATCTCCCTTCAAGAGCATCTGCCCCATAAAATAATCGAGTGCCATCTTGTTATCAGGATTATTAACGAAGAGAAGCCCCAACATCTTGTCTATCTCCTCATAACTATAAATCATATCCTTCTTAAAGCGCATTCGTCTCGCCCTGCCCAAATCAGGGTCATGACTGATGGCTCTCTCATTGCCCAGCATTTCTTCCATACCGACGGCCCAGTCGTGATAGAAGAGCGACTGCTTCAGAAGGTCGATATTCTTGCGTGCAATACGATACTTACCATTCACTATCTGACATTCGGTAATGCGCTTCATCAGTCGGCCACTCATCTTACCATTAAGGATGGACGCCTGAAGGTCGGTGGCATATCTCAACGAAGAGTTGACAAATCCCAGACGCCAAAAGGCTTCCATGGTAGGATACATCGACATGTTATCGCGACTACGAGGAGCCAAAAGCGCATCTTCACCACTCTGATAAAAGGAGAACATCCTGTCGGCAAGTTGACGGGTTTCTGCCAAGGCTAAATTCACACAACAGGAAGAATAAGAAATCTTGACCTGATATTTCTCGGCATCGCTGATGATGTCATCCCACTTACCCTCTCTCACCTGTGCGTTGAGTTTAAGCAGTGAATACAAATCCCTGTTAAAGCCAAAGTTCTGTCCTGGATACTGCAAAGGTATACGATAATAGTTGACACCTAATATGACCGACTGCAACGGATATTGTGTCCACCAAACATAATATCCCATCAGCTGGACTGCACACAGATAAGGAATGGTCAATAACACAAGCAGAGGCTTATGGAATTTACACCAACAGAAAACGATGCGCAGCAAGACATAAAGCCAAGTGGCACCACCGCCTATGAGATAAAACAAAAAAGGAACAACAAGAATTTCGGACAAGAGAAAGCGTATGCCTATTTTCTCCGTTGCCACATTCATCATCCACAGCACCCATAAGGAAAAAAGCAATGCTATGGGAAAAGAGAGTAGCACCTCTGTATCGCCCATCACTCCCCACAACAAGAGAACAGGCAAAAGACAGATTACACTCCAATAAGATTTGAATGGCGTTCTAACAAACGTTTGCAACACCCTACAAGTACCTACATAGAAAGCCATGAAAAGACAAGCCAAAATGCCTGCGCCCCAAAATGGCACATAATAAAACTGCACCAAGAACTCGCTGACATAATCAGCCAATCCTCCTGCCACCCTCATATCATGACTAAAATAATCAAAAGTCCAAAGAAACAATTGATTTTGCTCTTGATAGCACAGAGCCTGAGGGTATGTGCAATACCAAAAGAAAAAGGCGCACAGACCCAAACAAATAGTCAGTATCAGCCTGATATATTTCAATAACATCGTTTTCATGAGCTTCATAGATTATATTTTCCCATCATCGGCTTACAGCCTATTATTACACCTATTGCCAGATAAGGAAACTTTGCTTGATCAACTATATCAGATTAATAAGGATACATTCTCTTCAAGAAATCCTTGAACACACCTGGTGTCATGCGGGCAGAAAACTCCTTATTGAATTTTATAAACTCTTTCTGTACTTCCTTACCCTCGGTCATTAAAATTTGGTCTGACCCAGCCTGTTTGGCCCGCATACGAAGCTCAGCGTAATCACGATTAAACTTCATCATCTGATCTTTCCATACCTGGAGGGAGTCGTTCTGAGGCGTTCCGCTGGTAATACTATTGGCACCGATGGTCACTTCTATATCTCCAGGCTCCGATACTACCAACAAGTCCTGAACACCATCACGATAATGATAGTCCACACGAATCACCTTCATCTCTACCGTATCAACAGCAAACTCGAATGTTCCGTCCTTAATAACCACAGAGTCCACATGAGCAGCATCCTGCAGTCCGAACATAGGAACCAAGAAGATCTTCTTGCCATCCCATCTGCCTGACTCCATCTTGCCATGAATACGACATAACTGTTTGTTAGGCGATTGGCATCCTGCCATTACCACCATACTGACGACTGTCAATAAGCCCAAAACTGTGATTGCGAATATTTTTTTCATTGTATATAGTTTTTAGTTATTCTGTGTTGTAAGTTTAAGCTTGCTTGCTAATTGCCGAGCGTAAACTATCTTATGCAAAGATATTCAAGCGAGCGCAATGAAAGCTTGCTTGCAAATTGCCGAGCGCAGACTATCTTATGCAAAGATATAAAAAATAATCATTAAAGACAAATAATAATAGCGATTATTCTCGCATAGTATTAAAGATGAGCAAATAAAGCAAAGCCCGTCAAAAAAAACTTTCACAAAAAGCCCCGACTGTATTACACATACAGCCGAGGCCCTAACCTTACTTATATTAAAATAAAACTATTTTCCGTTTCTTGAAGCCTTACTTCTTCTTGAAAGCCCACCATGTAGCTTCACTCCAGCCACCTGTATTAGGAGCTGCATAAATCAACTTCAAGTGATCGCCATTCAACTGCATAATTTCAAAGTCGGTAGGCTTCTCACCATTACCATTAATCTTGAATGGCCACAAGATAGAACCTGCATCAGTATGAAGTTTACCCAAAGCCCAAGTAGGCTGACTTCCATCTACCGTTGCCAAATGACGCTTGCCTTTATCCCACTTCTGGATTTCGAACTTACCTTGACGGATTTGGTTGCCATCTTTATTATAAGAGGTAACAAGACCCTTATTGATGTCGAATGTCATGTAAGCGCCAACACCTTCACCAAGAGGAGTGTCTGAGTCAGAATGTTTCATCTGGGTTTTACCATCTTCTGGGTTAGGATTCTCCAGATAATCAGGATTGCAACCCCACCAAATACCATTACCAGCATTGGCAAAAGTATCACCAGAACCGCAAGCATAACCCATATTACCCCAGGCTCCACCATCTGCACGGAACTCAGTATCCCAAGTCCAAGACTTAGTATCAAAGTCTGTCAAAGCAGCTTCGGCATCCGACTCGCTCTTAAATGCCCACCAAGTAGCTTCACTCCAGCCACCTGTACCAGGCTTAGCATAAATCAACTTCAAATGATTAACGTCCAACTGCATAATCTCGAATTCTGTAGGACAAGCAGGACGATTATTATCCTTCCAATTGATTTCAAATGGCCATAGAATGGTTCCAGCATCAGTCTTTAAAGTACCCAAAGACCATTCTGTCTGGCTGCCATCAATAGATGGATGATTACGCTCACCTGTATAGCCCTCTACAGAATACTTACCAGTACGGATCTGTTTGCCATCCTTGCTATAGGTAATAATCTTACCATCATCAAAGAATTCCATATAGGCACCGACGCCCTCACCAAGAGGAGTGTCTGAGTCAGAATGATTCATCTGATTCTTACCATCTTCTGGGTTTGGATTCTCCAGATAATCAGGATAACAACCCCACCAGATGCCATTACCTGCATCAGCAAAAGTATCACCTGAGCCGCAAGCATAACCCATATTACCCCAAGCGCCACCATCTGCACGGAACTCAGTATCCCAAGTCCAAATCTTAGATCCATAAGAATCAGAAGCCAGCAACTTCATCTCTGGAGTCAAATCTGAAGGAACAAAGACATTAGCAGTCTTCTCCACTTCCGTCCAACTACCATCAGCATTCATAGATCGAACGTAGAAGGTCTGGGAAGGATTGGCACCACGACGAGGCACGATGGCGAAAGTACCAGTAGCACTACCCTTAGAAAGAATATTCTCTGAGCCATCATCGTTCTTGGTAAGAACGGTAACAATGGTAGAAGGAGAAGTGTTGAAGGTAAAATAGTTACCATCTTCGGCAGGAGTACCACTCTCATTGGCTTGAGTGAATGTGAAACAATCACTCAAAGCCTCCTCTGTATAATTCTTGGCATTGTTGCTGTAACTGTCCTCTGCTGGATTACAAGAAGCCAGCACTGCCAGTACAACAGCCAAACTAATGAATATCTTTTTCATAATCTAAATCTGTTTTTCGTTATTATTATTCCTTCCAAGATCCATAGTAGCCTTCACCTGAGCCCCATCCAGGATTCTGCGTCAAACCACCATTAGAAAGAGATACCTCTATCTGAGGAATCTTGAAATAACCATTGGTCTTATTGTAACGGTTAACATAGCCCTCACCCTGATCCTTCATGGTTGTCCATGTACCAGCATTATTGATTCTACCACCAACCTGCTTAGCCAAGCATTGAGGAGCAATGTGCCAACGACGGATGTCATCCCAACGAAGGCCCTCGAAAGCAAGCTCCCAACGACGCTCGTTCTGCAAGTTCTCCAGTGTATAAGGAACAGCAGGAAGACCAGCACGCTCACGTACTCGAGTCATACCGGTATTGGTCTCTGTCAACTCGTCATGCATCAAGAGTACATCGGCAAAACGGATGAGCACCTGTGCCTGACAGCTTGAAGCCTGATAGTGACCCTTGGTAGCTCCATTACCACCCCAAGGAGCCTGAGCACAGAATGAATAGAAACCAGAACCTTTGACATCACCACCGCCAGAACGGATGGCACCCAACTTCTTCTGGAAGTAACCCGTGTTCTCCATCCAGCTGTCGTTGTGGTCGCCAGCATAGTTGTAATCATCAGGGAAAGTCAGGATAGAAGCCTCACGACGCTTGTCGTTAGGTTCCTTTGCCTTCCAGTCGTCAACCAAGTTTGGTGCTACAGTACCGATACCCCAACCACTTCCGAAAGGATAGATACTACCTTCAGTTCCTACATTAAACTTAGCGTCATCAGCATCGCCGAAACGCAAACCGAAGAACAACGCCCACTGGTTGGTCATGTGAAGCTGTGAGTCCCATTCACCACGATATGCATAGTTGACAGAGAAGATGGCCTCCTTGTTGCCCTCAGACCATTTTTCATTCAGGTCGGAAACGAAAGAGTAATCCTTGGCAGTATACTCATTGGCGTATGCCCACAAACTGCGATAGTCATCGAGAAGGTCGAAGCCTGAGTGCTGAATAACATCTTCCAAACACTTAACAACATAATCCTTGGTAACCTCAGTATCTTCATAGCCCTCTACAGGTTCCATAGGCATAGAGGTCTTCTGGAAGAAACCAGTATAGAACAGATATACACGAGCCAAGAGAGCCTCAGCAGCCCAACGGGTAGCCTTACCAAACTCCACCTTCTTCCATCCGTCATAAGGATAAGCAGGCATAATCTTGGTCGCCAGATACAAGTCAGCAGCTATCTTCTTGTAAATCTCCTCAGGAGTCTTCTGCTCTGGAGAGGTCTGTCCTTCCTGAACATTCTCAGGAGCTTTGTTCAACAAAGGAATGTTGCCAAAGCACTTGACCAAATCAAAATAGGTAAATGCTCTCAAGAAAAGGAGCTCACCCTTGGTCTGATTACGAAGCTCTTCGTTGGCAATGTTGTCAACAGAAGCCAACGCACCATTGGCACGGGCAATGGCAGCATAAGAAGCCTGCCAGAAACCCTCAAACTGTGTATCAGACTGATACAGGATGTGGTCGAGAGCCTGAGTGGCCTGGTCGTTCAAACCACCACCACCATACATATCATCAGAAGCAAGGTTGGCATAGGCGAAATACTTCTCCGAATTGTTACCATATTCACCCTGCCATTGCTGATAGAAAGCAGACTTGTAAACAGACGAAACCATCTGGTTAACATCCTCCTCGGTAGCAGGGAAGTTGCTTGAGTCCTTGCTTGTATAATTCTTTGAATCAAGGAAGTCCTCACAACTGCTGAATGTCAAAGCAGCCGCAATGAAGCCCAACAAATATATTTTTTTCATAGAAACAGTCATTTAAAATTTAATATTAACTCCAACGAGATAGGTTCTTGGACTTGGATAGAAACCATTGTCAACACCTGCTGCCCAAGAAACGGTGCCACCATCTGAACCAATTTCAGGATCCATACCAGAATAATCGGTGAATGTGAACAGGTTCTGTGCAGATACATAGAGACGAAGCTGACCCAATGGACAGGTCTTCCAGATGTTCTTGAAGTCGTAACCCAATGTTACGTTCTGAATCTTCACATAATCAGCATCCTCTACCCAGATAGAAGAGAATGTCTTCCAGTTAGGATTACCCATATTGTCGAGGCGTGGCAGGAAGTTGCTTGTACCCTCACCCTTCCAAGAGCCATAAAGAATCTTCTTGTTCAGGTTAGAGACTGTATCCTCGCCCTTATTCCATGTGCGAACAATCTGATGACCAAAGGCACCTGTACCTGTCAAAGAGAAGTCGAATCCCTTATAGGCAGCATGGAGATTGAAGCCAATCGTTACATCAGGATGAGGATTACCAATCTCGGTCTTGTCACTTTCGTCGATAACACCATCGCCTGTTGTATCAACATAAATCAAGTCGCCAGGCTTCAAGGTACCATGAATATTATCGGAATATTTCTGCTGCCACTCGTCTATCTGAGCCTGATTCTGGAAGACACCAGCTGTCTTCAATCCCCAGAAATAACCGATAGGCTTGCCTACCTCTGCACGGAAGATTTCGCCCTCCTGCTGGTTGAGTACAGATGCAGGACCATGGATAATACCCTCGGCATTGGCGATACGAGTTACCTTATTCTTGTTGGTTGCCAAGTTGAAAGAAGCACCATAACGGAAGTCCTTACCGATCTTGTCATCCCATGTCAATCCGATTTCAACACCAGTATTCTTTACATCACCACCATTAACATAAGGTGCAGAAAGGCCCCATACAGCCTGGATAGGTGCCTGTACCAACCAGTCCTTGGTTTTCTTCTGATACCAATCGAAGGTGAAGCCCAAACGACTGTTCAGGAAGCGGGCATCAATACCCAAGTCAACCTGCTCGGATGTTTCCCATGTCACATCCTCATTCTTCAATACATCAGCATAGCCACCAGTGGTCTGAGTGGTCTTATTGCCAAGACCGAAGAAATAACCATTCAGATTATCGAATGCGAAGGTTGTCAAGTACTGGAAGTTAGAGATACTCTGGTTACCATTCTGACCCCAAGAAGCACGAATCTTCAAGAAGTCCATCCAACTTGCAGTCTGCTCCATAAACTTTTCGTTGGTAACAACCCAACCTACAGAAGCTGATGGGAAATAACCCCAGCGATGACCACGCATGAAGTTGGAAGAACCATCGGCGCGGAGTGTAAACTGAGCCATGTACTTCTCGTTATAGTTGTAGCTGGCACGTCCGAAGAAAGAAGCCATTGACCAGTCGCCCTGTGGAGTACCAGAAATCTTTACATCGGTATTGTAATCACCAGGCTTGGTGTTGCTGATCCAGGCACGATCCCAGTCGCTTCCGAACAAAGACTTATGAGAGTCTACACCTAAGTTCATGCCGTAAGCATTCTTCTCTATGGAGTTACCCACAACCACATTGAAGTTGTGCATCTTGTTGATATCGAAGGTATAGGCCAAAGTATTCTCAAAAGAATAGCTTGAGCCTGTGCTCATACTCTGGCTTACAGCTTCCTGAGTGGCGCTGTTGGCACCGTTGGAGTAAACCTGAGTCATACTGCGATTGGCACTATTCCAAGTCTTGTAGCCAAACTGTGAGCGCCAAACCAAGCCCTTGATAGGCTGTACCTCCAGATAAGCTGTCATGTTCAGATTCCATGAACGAGAATCATTCAAGCCCTGTGAAGTCTGAGCTGCCAAAGCCAAAGGATTGACGGCAGAGCCCAAGCCCCAACCATTGGCTGCAATCGCGCTGTTGGTATAGTAGCTACCATCCTTGTCATAAACAGGGAGCAATGGGTTGGCTATAATCAAATCATGCGTATTGTTCCAGTACATATTGCCAGTAGAAATACCATTTTTGCTAATATGGCTGAAAGCGATATTCTCACCTATCTTAATAACATCAAAACTCTTGTCGGCACTCTTCAATACTACATGGTCGGAGTTCAGACGGGCATTATAGCGCTGGTAACCAGATTGAGCCTCGCCTCCAAGAATACCATCCTGGTTGGTGTAAGCAAAACCAAGAGAGAACTTAGAGACATCAGAACCACCAGTAAGGTTGAAAGAATGATTTTCTGTGATGGCGCCCTTATGATAAGACTCGTCCATCCAATCGGTACCACTCCAAGTACCATTCATAACCGACTCATACAAATCGGCAGGAAGAACGTTAGCCCAGTCGGGAGCAGCATTACCACCATTGGCAGCCTTCAGATTCTGTGCATACATATACTCTTTTGCATTCAGTACATCAGGGCGCTTAGCCATATACTGGAAGCCTACATATCCATCGTAAGAGAGTTGCAACTTACCAGCCTTACCCTGCTTGGTAGTTACCAGAACGACACCATTGGCAGCACGTGCACCATAGATGGCTGCAGATGCGGCATCCTTCAAGACATCAATACTCTCGATATCAGAAGGGTTCAAAGAGTTGATATCGCCACCAGCGATACCATCAATCACATAAAGAGGAGAAGAATCACCCGTAGTACCGATACCACGGATATTTACCTTGAAGCCGTCACCAGCCTGACCATTAGACTGTACAATCTGTACACCTGGGCTCTGGCTCTGCATAGCACCAAGGACATTGGTGGTATTCAATTTAGCAATATCGTCACCCTTTACCTGTACGGTAGCACCCGTAACGAGTTTCTTTTTCTGAACACCATAACCCACAACAACGACCTCATCAAGGGTCTTGTCGTCTGTTTTCATGGTTACTTGAATATTAGATTGTCCACCTACAACAATCTCTTGAGTCTTATAACCAATATAAGTAATAATAATAGTAGCTCCTGGTTTTACATTAATTGAGAAGTTACCATCCAGGTCGGTAACTGCTCCATTAGAAGGATTACCCTTCTCTACAACACTTGCACCGATAACAGGACCTTCTGAGTCGCTTACGTTACCAGTCACCTTCTTAGTTTGCTGTACTGTGCTGACAGTCTGGTATGGGGGGGTCGCGAGCGCTTCAGTTGTGTAACTCAAGCCCAAGGTTGCCAACGCACCCACAAGCAGCATTGATTTTTTTAAATTTAGGTTCATACTGAATAATTTATCAGGTTTATTTGTTTAACGCTTGTAGTTAACTGGACAAACATATTTTCCAATCACTTGTGAATGATTCTGCCCTATAGACAAAATATCAATAGTTTCTTAAGTTTTTTTATCTATCATCATTAACATAAATTTAGTTATCTTTTAGTTATTATAAATATTAAGAAAAATCTTTTTTATACAAATCATTACTTTTACGGTTGCAAAGATACATTAGTTATAAAAAATAAGCTAATACTTTTTTTACCAATTCACGAACTATTTTGCTTTTTTCCGTTATTTTTATCATATTTAATTCATTTTATAATGGTTTAGCTGTTTTTTTACATAAATGTAGATAAAATAGAGTAATACAACTATAAAAAACAAAAAATAGGTAAAAGAAAGCAGAAGCAAGCCTCCAACATAGTCAACTTAATACCTCTGCAACTATATCGGTATACAATATTTACCTACAACATACACATTATCTATAATAACCTTAACTGAAGTTTCGCATGTACGGAAGTTATCATTATGGCAGGACTTAGAGATAGAGATATTCCCCACCTATATTTTTGTACGTGTCAATGAGTTTAACAACGTTGCTAAGTCTCCATTGGAGGAATGGGTAAACTACCCCAAAAATGGTGTTATCGATGCTGATACAAAGGCTCCAGGACTGCAGGAAGCTCGTAAGAAACTAAAATATTACGAGATATCTGACGAAGAACGTCACGCATACGACGAACATCTCAATGCCATCATGATACAAAATGACGTGCTTAGCAATGCCAAACTCGAAGGAAAAGCTGAGGGAAGAGCCGAAGAGAAAAAGACCATCGCTCAAAGTCTGCTTTCACAAAAAGTACCTGCAGAAATAATTGCGCAAGCAACAGGGTTAAGCATAGAAGAAATACAAAAACTATAAAACACAATAGGCGACTCCACACGATGGGAGTCGCCTATTGTGTTTTATAGAGTTATTCTTTTGAGATATGCATTCAGTCATAATCAGCACAAAAAAACAGCCTAAAAAATGAAAGTACTTGCGATGGGCAACGAAGATACTTGCGATGGCTGTTGAAAGTACTTGCGATGGGCAACGCAAGTACTTTCATTTTTTTAGGCATATTTTTGGCAAATCCCCTTTCTTCTCCAGAAGTCACCTTCAACAAGAAATAGCCGCTTCGTAGTTACGAACAGGGTTGGCATACATGGTGAGCATACGCTCACGCAAGAAGGACTCATCCTTATCGGGTAGATCAATCTTCTGCAACTGACCCGTAATATATTGTTCAAAGGCAATCTTGTCTGCCTCAGTATATTTGTCTGCATGAGCAACAGAACCTTCCAAGAGGTCGAGTGCCACATAGTTGCCTGGATAGAGCATATAGTTGGCATGAATCTGCTTGTCAATATATGCAGCCACTTGGTTAAACAAATCCTGTTTAGGCATCTCAGGATCCATTTCTGCAAGATAAGCATCAAGGCAAGGTGCTGCATGATAGTGCACATGCCCCTTGTAGCCAAAGATACCTGTCTGCATGCTTACCAAGTCGTCGGTAGGTCCCTTCTTCCATTCGGCATTATCTCGCTTCTGCTGAAATTCCTTTGCCTTCAAGTAATCGCATGGATCGTACTCATAGCTGATAGCCAGTGGGACAAGGTGCAACTGTTTCAGACGATCTATAATGCTACCTTCACCTCCCATCGCCATCATCTGAAGAATAGACTTCTGAGTGCGGTCGTTGCTATCTTTGGCACGACCTTCACGCTGTGCTATCCAGATATTCTCATTCTTCTCCTTGACAGCAAAGTGCATGTAATCGGAAAGTCGTTTGCTCGACATCAGCATCTGGCGCATAGAGAGAGCACGCTCCACGATAAACGCCTTGTTGACACGCACCAAGTCTTTCACCCACGGCAGTGACAAGAGGTTATCGCCAATGGCTATCTCGCACGTAGTAGTAAACTTGTTGTCAACAAGTAGTACATCGAGGATAGCAGAGTCGAGCACGATATCGCGATGATTACTGATAAAGGTATAGCGCTGGGTGTGGTCGATGGAAGAGCAGTCCATCTCGTAGCCTTTAGCAACCTTTGCAAGTAGACCTTTAACAAAGTCGTAGGCGAAAGCCAACTGAAACTCCATATTGGTCTTGCAAGACTTGAGTTTCTGGGCTATCATTTCAAAAGGCACCTGCGGATAGAGATAGGCAAGCACCTGCTTAAACTGTTCGTTGGCCAACAGGCGGTCGAACACCTCGGGTAAGTCTTCTGGCTCCCAAGGACGAATGGCATCAAATTCTTGAGGTATCTTCATAACTTTATGATTTTATTGGAGTTAAGGAGTTATAGAAGTTAAAACAAATGTTCTAAAACGATATCTTTACATACCATTAAATTCTTCCGTTGTCTTAACTCCTTAACTTCTTTAACTCCTTAACTCCTCATTAATTATTAAAATTGATTCTCCACGATGTCGCTCAATACATCCTTGATATCAAGACCAGCAGCACGCACCTGCTGAGGGATAAAGCTTGTCACTGTCATACCAGGAGTGGTGTTAATCTCGAGCATATTGATAACATCCTTGCCATCTTGATCCTTGGTGATGATGTAGTCGATGCGAATGATGCCATTGGCATGCAGAATGTCGTAGATGCGAGAGGTCGTCTTAGCCACTTCCTCTGCTGTCTCAGGTGAGAGACGGGCTGGTGTAATCTCCTGCACCTGTCCATTGTACTTAGCATCATAATCGAAGAACTCGTTGCTTGTCACGACCTCGGTAGCAGGAAGTACCACGCACTTGTCCTTGGTCTTATAGACACCTTGCGAGATTTCTACACCCTGCATATAGCTCTCCACCATAGCCTCGTCAGACTCCATAAAGGCCAGTCGAAGAGCAGGAGCCAGCTGGTCGCTCTCCTTCACCTTGGACACGCCGAAACTACTGCCATCAGCAGCAGGTTTCACAAAGCATGGCATACCGATGCGCTCGGCTATGGCCTCCTCATCGTATGCCTCGTCACGACGAAGCAGGATGCTATCAGCTACCTGTATACCAAAACCACGCAAATAATTGTTGAGTACATATTTATCAAAGGTCATAGCTTCTACCAACACGCCACTTGTAGAATAAGGCATGTGTATCAAGTCGAAGTATCCTTGCATCACACCGTTCTCACCTGGCTGTCCATGAATGGTGATATAAGCATAATCAAAGAACATACGCTTACCATCCTTCACAAATGAGAAGTCGTTCTTATCGATTTCGGCTGTAGTGCCATCCTCGAATGCCACATGCCAGTCGATACCCTTAACGTCTACAATGTAGATATTGTAACGCTCTTTGTCGAAGAAAGAATACAGTCCCTGACCTGAGCGCAATGATACGTCGTGCTCAGAAGAATCACCACCGCAGACGATGGCTATCGTTCTCTTGTTGTTGTCCATCATTTTTTTTATCTTGTAAATATCGTTATCTTGTTTGAAAAGTATCTCGTGTAGAACTTGCTATGAAGTTTCTCCACTTCTCTATCAACATTCGGAAGTCATCAGGCCACTCGCTATCGAAGTCCATCTGCTGTCCTGTAGTAGGGTGCACAAAACCTAATGTCTTGGCATGCAGTGCCTGTCGCGGACAGAGCTTAAAACAGTTCTGTATGAATGCCTTGTAGCTGCTACTACGTTGGCCTCTCAGTATCTCCTCGCCGCCATAGGTTGCATCCATGAAGAGTGGATGGCCAATGTGCTTCATGTGAGCTCGTATCTGATGGGTACGTCCTGTCTCCAGAATGCATTGTACCAGGGTGGTATAACCGAAGCGTTCCAATACTCTATAATGAGTCACTGCACTCTTGCCAATGCCACTGTCCGGCTCGAAGACCTTCATGCGTAGACGATTCTTGGGGTCGCGCCCGATGTTGCCCTCTATACGTCCTTCATCCTCTACGATGTTGCCCCACACCAAAGCATGATAACTACGATGGGTCGTTTTATTGAAGAACTGTTTACCCAAAGCGGTTTTAGCTTCGGGCGTCTTAGCCACGACGAGCAATCCCGATGTATCTTTGTCGATACGATGCACCAAGCCCACTTCTGGATCGTTAGGGTCAAAGTCTTTCACATCCTTCATATACCAAGCTACGGCATTGATGAGCGTTCCGGTAAAGTTGCCTGCACCAGGATGAACCACCATGCCCGCTTCCTTGTTGACAACCATCAGTTGGTCATCCTCGTAAACGATACGTAGTGGTATATCTTCTGCCACAATACTTGTGTCGTGCTTCGGACGGTCGAGCATTAAGGTTATCACATCATTGGGGCGCACCTTATAATTACTCTTCACCGGATTACCATTGACATGTATAAAGCCAGCATCTGCAGCATTCTGTATACGATTACGGCTCTGATAAGGATTCTTTTCGGATAGGTATTTATCAATACGTACGGGCGCCTGACCTGGGTCTACCTCTATCTTCCAATGTTCATAGAGTGTGCCATCGCCAGAACTCGATTCCTCCAACAATTCTATATCATCGTTGTAATTTTCTTCTATCATAAGACTTTTTTACTCCTTTTTTGCTTTTTAGGGTTGTTACTCCACCACTTCGGTTTGTTTATGACTATGAGGACGAGAGGGTGATGAAGGTTCTACCGACTCACTGCCTGGAACCACCTCAAAATTGTCAACCTCCTCACCTTCGACTTCACCACTTCCTTCGAGCAGTTCATGACTATCGCCCATTGGGTCGACCATCTCTACAGAGTCGTCAGCATCACGACGACCACTACCCACTTGTACGATGAGTACGTCGTCTATCGAAACCTTGTCGCCAGCCACTACATGCTTGCCTTTTACCAAGATGCCATACACCCAATCTTCCTCACCAGGCACATACTGAGGCGTGCCAAGTCTGAAGCCCATAGCCGTCAACTTGGCCATAGCTTCACGCAACGAACTATTGTCGATGACATCAGGAATCGTAATAACGGGAGAATGAGCCGAGTTGATAGTGACATAGATGACATGACCCGACTTCACTTTCTCGCCAGGAGCAGGGGTCTGTTCCAGCACACAGTCAGGAGATAAGGACTTGACATACCCCGTGTCCGAAACGACAACAGGCAAACCAGCATCCTTCAGGATGCGCTCGGCATCGGCAAAACTCTTATGACGAACATCAGGAATGGAGATGGCTTCTCCATGATGTGTATACAAGTCGATGCCATACCTAACACCCACACACAGCAAGACTACCACCAGCACCATGGCTGCGAGGTTGCCCCACAGGTATTTACTCTTGAACTTATTTATAAACTCGGATGAAGTCATGTACTAAAAATTTTGTACAAAGATAATGATTTCATACGAAACAAGAAAAAAATAAAGTAAAAAACAAACAAAAAGCAGCAAAGATTGCATCTTTGCTGCTTTTAATGTCATCGTCTTTCTGCGACTCAGCAGGAAATTACTTTCCGTGGTGCTCGTCAGAAACAGTTAACTTCTTACGGCCATGAGCACGGCGAGAAGCCAATACGCGACGACCATTCTTTGTTGCCATACGCTCGCGGAAACCATGCTTGTTCACGCGACGACGATTGTGAGGCTGAAATGTTCTTTTCATTTTTCTTATTTATTTTTTAATTAATATTCACTGCAAAGAGAGCAGAATGCGCCCTTTTGGGCTGCAAAATTACGCAATATTTCTGAAATAACAAAGAAATCCTCCAAATTTAGCTTAAATATTTATGTTTTTTTCGATTTTTACTTTGCTTTTTCGTGTTTTTGCAGTAACTTTGCAGTCGTTTTTGAGATTATAACATAAAAATTCAAACATAACAAAATGATTAATTCACAGGAAATTAAGATTGGTACTTGCATCCGTATGGATGGCAAAGTATGGGTTTGCATCGACTTTCAGCACAGAAAGCCAGGTAAGGGTAATACAGTTATGAACACCAAGTTGAAGAATGTTGCTGACGGTCGTGTACTCGAGCGCACTTTCCAGGTTGGTTTCAAATTGGAAGATGTACGCGTAGAGCGTCGTCCTTACCAGTATCTCTACGAGGATGCTACTGGTTGTATCTTCATGAATCAGGAGACTTTCGAGCAGGTGCCAATCGCTAAGGAGAATGTTACTGGCGGTCAGTACATGAAGGAAGGTGACGTTGTAGAAGTTGTTACCGATACTACAGATGGCACTATCCTCTTGGCAGAGATGCCTGTTAAGACTACTCTGAAGATTACTCACTCTGAGCCAGGCATCAAGGGCAACACTGCCACCAACGCTACTAAGCCTGCTACACTTGAGACGGGTGCAGAGATTCGTGTTCCTTTGTTCATCAACGAGGGCGAGACTGTACAGATCGACACACGCGATGGTAGCTACCTCGGTCGTGTAAGCGAATAATCCCACACATACACCTATTATATATAATAATAGACGATTATGAAGTATTCCATCATTGTCCCCGTATTCAATCGTCCCGACGAAGTTGACGAACTCCTGAGAAGCCTCACCTCGCAACAAGAAAAAGACTTCGAGGTTGTCATCGTTGAAGATGGTTCGCAAATATCTTGCGAGGATATATGCAAGCATTACGAGGACAAGATGGATATACATTATTATTATAAACAAAACTCTGGTCCTGGACAAAGTCGCAATTATGGAGCTGAAAGAGCATCAGGCGAATATCTCTTGATACTCGACAGCGACGTGGTTTTGCCTGAAGGATACCTCAAGGCTGTAAATGATGAGTTGAGCCGCGAGCCTGCTGATGCCTTTGGCGGCCCCGACAAGGCACATTCATCATTTACAGACACTCAAAAAGCCATATCTTACTCTATGACATCCTTCTTTACCACTGGCGGAATTCGCGGCGGAAAGAAGAAGATGGACAAGTTCTACCCACGTTCTTTCAACATGGGTATACGCAAAGACGTATACCTGAAGCTGGGCGGATTTTCCAATATGCGCTTTGGCGAAGACATCGACTTCTCCATTCGCATCTTCAAGGCTGGCTGCAAATGCCGCCTGTTTCCTGAAGCATGGGTATGGCACAAGCGACGCACTGACTTCCGCAAGTTTTGGCGACAAGTATACAACAGTGGTATCGCTCGCATCAACCTCTATAAGAAATATCCAGAAAGTCTGAAACTGGTACACTTGCTACCCATGGTATTTACCTTGGGCGTAATAGGTACATGCCTCTTGTTATTCTTCGGTTTTCTGCCACAAATGCTCGGCACAGAGCATATCTTCCCCTTAGTAGGTCAAATCGTTTCCATCTTGGGCATCATCGGTCTGTTCTGCATATTACTTTATTCGGTGGCGCTATGCATCGATAGTACACAGCAAAACAAAAGCCTCAAGATAGGACTACTCAGTATCAGAGCCGCCTTCACACAACTATTGGGCTATGGATGCGGATTCCTCTCGGCATGGTGGAAGAGATGTGTATGCGGGAAAAACGAGTTTAGCGCCTACAACAAGACTTTCTATAAATAAGAAGAGAAGCAAGAAGTTGAAATACAGGAAATGGCCTAACACTGAAGAGGTGAAGTTTTCCTATATTTCTTCTCAAATCTAAAAACCTTAAAAACACGATTTATGAGTGAGAAGCTTTCTATATCACAATGGGCAGAAGAAGACAAACCACGTGAAAAACTGGAACGACTGGGAGCAGCAGCTCTTTCTAATGCCGAACTTCTTGCCATCCTTATAGGCTCAGGATCAAGAGAGGAAAGCGCCGTAGACCTTATGAAACATGTCATGGCCGACTGCGACAACAACCTCAACACATTGGGCAAGAAAAACATCCATGAACTAACTCTCTACAAAGGGATGGGACCTGCAAAAGCCATCACCATTTTGGCAGCTTGCGAATTAGGCAAGCGACGTTCACTCGACAAGATAGGTCTACGCCCTGACCTCGGCTCATCTATTGCGGTATACAACTATATGCTACCACGTATGCAAGACCTCGATGTGGAAGAAGCATGGGTATTGCTATTGAATCAAAACTTCAAACTCATCAAGGCTGAACAGCTGTCGCATGGAGGAATCACAGAAACTGCTGTTGATGTGAGACTCATCATGAAAAAGGCATTGCTCAACAATGCCACCATCATTGCGTTATGCCACAACCATCCGAGCAACAACCCCACACCCAGCAAACAAGATGATCAACTCACCTTCAATGTAAAGAAAGCATGCGAAGTAATGCGCATTTTCTTCATGGACCACATCATCGTCACTGATGGGCATTACTATTCATATCATGATAAAGGACGCCTCTAACGCAACGTTTCGTGCCTCTACTCACCTTTCTATTACCTACAGCACCTCTATACCATGATATGGCAAACTCGCATTATGAAAAATAAATCGATTTATTTTGTTTTATCTTCAATTTGTAGTATCTTTGCAGAAGATAGGCTGCATCTCAGCAATAAAGACAAGTAAACACGTCTTATATGGCATTCGATTTGCGGCATCTATGCAGAAGGATAGAATATAAATAAGATACAAAAATATGACTCAAGAAGAAAAAACAAAGATAGAAGAAAGAATCGTAGATGTGCTCAAGACCGTATACGACCCAGAGATACCCGTCAACATTTGGGACTTAGGTATGATATACAAGATAGATGTAAAAGACGATGGAAGTGTCGACCTCGATATGACCTTCACTGCACCCTCATGCCCTGCAGCCGACTTCATTCTGGAAGACGTACGCACAAAGGTGGACAGCGTAGAGGGTGTCAATGGCACCAATGTAAACCTGGTCTTTGAACCTGCTTGGGACCAAAGTATGATGAGCGAGGAAGCCCGCGTAGAGTTAGGCTTCGAATAATATTAAAGAGGGTAAGAACTTGTCACTCCACGCATATCACCCATCACTCCACACTTCTCACGTAATACCATCTTCACTCTTCCCTTAAATAAAACGGCTTATGAAGAATGTATATTTCCTCTCCGATGCCCACCTTGGCTCACTCGCCATAGAACATGGGCGCATGCAAGAAAGGCGTCTGGTACGCTTTCTCGACAGCATCAAAAACAAGGCAGCTGCAGTATATCTCTTAGGAGACATGTTCGACTTCTGGAACGAATACAAGTATGTCGTTCCCAAAGGCTACACACGCTTCTTAGGAAAGATATCAGAACTCACCGATATGGGCGTAGAGGTACACTTCTTTACAGGTAACCACGACCTATGGACATACGGATATCTGGAAGAAGAGTGTGGTGTTACCTTGCATCGTAAGTCAACAACGACAGAAATCTATGGTAAGGTGTTCTTCTTGGCTCATGGAGATGGGCTGGGCGATCCTGACAATAAGTTTAAACTGCTGCGCAAGATATTCCACAATAGGACCTGTCAAATCCTACTCAACGCAATACATCCGCGATGGGGCATGGCACTTGGTCTGAACTGGGCAAAACACAGTAGACTAAAGAGAAAGGACGGAAAAGAGGTACCCTATCTTGGTGAAAACAAAGAATACTTGGTAAAATATGCCAAGCAATACATGCAACATCACACCAATATCGACTACTTCATGTTCGGACATCGACACATAGAACTCGACCTCATGCTGAGTAAGAAAACACGCCTCATGATATTAGGCGATTGGATATGGCAGTTCACCTATGCCGTTTTCGATGGTGAACACATGTTTTTGGAAGAATATGTAGAAGGAGAAAGTCAGCCGTAAGGCTTACTTCTCCTTTTTTTCTATAATCAACCTATTGCCTTTCTGAACCACAGAAAGATAGTTGAATACATTCAGATTATCGACAAACTCCTTTACGCTCGACTTGCGAGAAGCAATAAAATGCAAGCGGTAGCTCATCAGAGAGTTGTCACGTATCTCGATATTGATGTTATACCATCGACCTAAATCGCGCACAACTTCTATCAATGGGACATTGTCAAAATAGAAATATCCATCCTTCCACTGAGTGTAGCACTCGGTATCCACGGTAGTCACATCAAACTCATGATTACTATTTAGCTCAGCATTCTGACCAGGTTTCAGCATCACTTCCTGACCCTCGCTATGGACTGCCACCGAACCACTAATAAGCGTTACGTTGACACCAGAATGAGGATAAGCCTTCAGATTGAACTCGGTTCCATACACCTTGGTTGCCACCTTGTCGGTCTGCACAATAAAGGGACAATGCTTATTCTTTGTTACCTTGAAGTAAGCCTCACCCGTCAACTTGACTGTTCTGTTCTCACCTGAGAAGTGAACAGGGAATGTCAGTTTACTATCAGCATTGAGAAGTACCTCTGTGCCATCAGAAAGAACCACCTCATAGTCCTTACCACGAGGGGTTGTTATCGTTTTCATGGCATTCTTGCCATTGATGATACGCACCTTAGAGAAGTCGGCCTTGTTCTGAGACAGCAAGATGCCTGTAGCAGACTGTTCGTCCTTAATGGGTTCCAAATCATCATCCTGATTACCTATCATGATTGTTTTGGGCGCATTATTGGCTTCAAAAGCTAACATTTGGTCTGCTTGATCACCGCCCCAATGAGCTACAAGGAAAACTATCAGTATTACCGCAGCTACGGAAGATATCGTATAAAAGATATTTCGGAAAAGCACCGTATGCGAATGAGAAGGCTCATGAATAGCCTTTTCGGCACAGAAGTCGAGCCACTCACGCTTCAAATCTGGCTGAGCCAAACGCTGCTTCATACGCGCTTGGCGATAGCTCAGTATTGCTTTGGCAAAATCGGCATTTTCCTCATCCTGCAGCAAGGTCTCTACCTCTGCAGAACTCGCACTATCCAGCCGATCAAACTCATCAATCAACGAGTTTGACTTCTTATCTCTTATATCTTTGCTGTCAATCATAAATCTTTATATCCTTACATTTTACTTAGCAATATGCAGACGGGCTTATACCTTTTGCCCTTTTTTATATGAAACATCAAAAGCGGCTCTCAACATGGCAAGACCCTTAATTATATTTTTACGAATGCCATCCCTACTCAAACCCAAAATCTCAGCAACTTCTTCATATTTCTTATTCTCAAAATAACATTGGTCGAAGATAAAGCGTGTGCGCGCAGGCATTTCTGACATTACCTGTTCTACCTTTACCATTCTGTCTTCTTCCTCGTCATAATCTGAGTTCACATCTTCGTGGAGAGCCAAATACAATTTCGCATATTTGTTCTTGACCATTTGATGCTTCAGGTAGTCTAAACTCTTACGCCTCACACCATTATACAGATAAGCCTTAGTGTATGACTGTGTTACAGGTGAAAAATCTTCCCATAAATCAGCAAAGTAATCATGCACGATGTCACGTGCATCAGACTCATTGTTGATTATATAAAAAGAGGCATAAAAAAGTCGAGAATAGTTTTCTTGAAACAATTCTTGGAATGCCCTTTCTTTCTCCTCCGACTTTTTTATGCCCATTATTGATGATGTTTCTTTTTTGCTTGGGCAAAGATACGCAATTTTGCTGAAATACGCAAGTTTATCGTTTATATATTTCTATTGCGTTCAATATTGTCTTACCCTTGATTGGCATAAAGCGAACATCCAATCCATGCCCATTCTTCACCTGGACGTGTATTCTCTTAGCAATGGCACGAGACATACCGCAGCTGGAAGGATCAAATTCCTCCAGTACTTTCTGACCGTTGACAACTACATCAAAAGTTGATGCTGCATCTACTTCCTTGGCGTCACCTTTTGCTGAAAGGTTGTAAACCAAGGCCGCAGCTTCCTTCAGACTGGCAAAATGCAGAGTAATGATATACTCCCCATCAGGTACATCAGCCTTGAAAGCCTCAATGTCTTGACGCTGGGTCTGATAGATAGGATCCTTGTCTGTACCCAAGATGTCGGCATCGGTACCCAACAGATTACCAGAACGACGATAAACCGTACCTCCTACATATCCCCAGCTACCTGGCTCATAAGCCTTCTCTGGCATCCAGCACAAAGATTCCTCCTTGTCTTCCATATAACGAAGAGAACCACAGGTAACATGAAGGCCCTTGATGGGGAAACCCTTGGCGAAGGAAACAGGAATGATACGCATATCCACAACGATGGCGTCGGTTACCTTCTGACCATTGATTTCTGCGAAAGCCTCTACTCTATTCTCTCCATCCACGAAAGGAACAGAAACCATAGCCACGCCATCAACAGTATCAAAAGTACCTACCAGTTTCTGATTGCAGTAAACACTTACTTTTTCTGCCTTAGCAAATACAGGAACATCCATACGACCTTCAGCAGTCGCACTCACACATGAACGATATTTCCAGTTCTTGCCACCGATATATAAAGCAGGTTTCTCAGCCAACATGGCCTTATAATAAAGATAGGCGTCTTTCTCTGAGCGGTCAAGTCCCAAGATTCCCTTGCTGTTGACATGAGGAACGGCATCACCACGTACCTCTGAATAGAAGTCAGCGAGATTCCATACACTGGAACCAGCAACGAAGTCACGCTTCTTCATTTCACGAAGATAGTGTACATGATACTTCAAACCATATTCCTCAGAGAAGTCGAAACGCTCTGACAGGAAAGAATGTAGACGTGGGTCGATACCAGCACCATACTCAGTAACCATCAGCGACTGATTAGGTAAAGCAGCATGTACCTTATCCAATATCTGCTCAAACTCATGGATATCTGGCTCATACCAACCCTGATAAAGGTTGAGAGCAAAAATCTGAGGAATGTTCACCAAGCCTGCTTCCTGATAACGCTCAAAAGCATTGTGGACAGCCATCATGGTGTAACGCTCAGGATCTTCACGTCTTGATAGTTGATCGAGTTCGGTAGCCACTCTGCGAACCATAGGGTAATAAGTGGCACGGTCCTTGTCATACTGAGCAGGAATACGGAGCAAGATTTCATTCATCCATCCCCACATTACTACAGAAGGATGGTTGCGATTCTGATAAATCATCTCCATCTGCATGTACTTACAATTCTCCAAGAACTCGTCGCTACCATCAACGGCATTCACTACAGGAATCTCAACACTGGTCAAGATACCCAGTCGGTCGCATACCTCAAGTATGGTGGGATCTTGTGGATAATGAGCCACACGGAGGAAGTTACCTCCCATATCTTTCAACTTGTACACATCAGCCATATGGATATTATCAGAGAGAGCATTACCCTTCTTCAAGAAATCCTGATGGCGAGAAGTGCCGATGAGTTTCACGTGCTTACCATTAAGGAAGAATCCCTTCTGAGGATCAAAACTATACCAACGGAAACCTACTGTAGCCTGGTTTTCATCGCACACCTGACGGGTAGCGTTATCCACGACCTCTGTATTTACCTTATATAGATAAGGATCTACATCCGACCATAAATGAGGTTTTGTAACAGGAATAGAGAGACGACATACCTGGTCGGCCTCACCTACAGCCATTTTCATTTTCTTGCTAACACTGGCCACAGCCTTACCTTCGGCATCAACGAGGGTACTCTTAACGGTCACCGTCTTCGCCTTCTTCTCATGATTCTGCAGACGGCAGAGCACATCTACCTGTTTGAAGTTACCATCCTTGTGAGGAGTAGTAACAACTATGCCAGAAGAGCCATAGTAACGAGTAGAGAAATGTACCTGTGGGAGGTAAGAGAGCCATACATCACGATAGATGCCACCATAGAAGGTAAAGTCTGCAGACAAAGGTGCTATCGTTTTGTCATAGGCATTAGTCACCACGATTTCCAGCTGATTGGCCTTACCAAACTTCACACAGTCAGTGATATCAAATCCAAAGCCAGCATATCCACCACGATGATTACCCACCTGGCGGCCATTAACCCAGAGTGTAGTCTCCTGATTGGCGCCTTCAAAATAAAGGAACACTCTCTCCTTGCTCTTAGAAGCAGGAATCACTACTGACTTCTTGTACATACACTTATCACGGAAGTAGCCAGGAGTTTCATCATCGGTATCCTCGGCATTCCATGTATGTGGGATATCCACCTTCTGCCATTGAGCATAGTTACCCATAGAATCGCTTCTGCTGAACATCCAGCTCTCATTGAGAGAGACTCTGACGTTAGCCTGGCAAAATGTGATGCAAAACAAGCTGATCAGCATCAACGATAAGATTCGTTTTCTCATTATTATTGAATTGAAAAACTATTAAACTTCAAACTGATGTCGCGCACCTTCACATTTCCTTTAAAGAAGAATGTAGGTTTACCGAAAGAATAAGTGATATTCTCTCCATAAAGCTCAATACGAGCATGCTTCCATTCACCTGTATCACAGGTAGCCACCTTGCCAACAACGGCAAAATAAGACTTAGGCTGGCGATTGGTAGTAGAACGCACAAAGAGAGTCTCTGTACCCTTATCGAGATACCAGAAGTCGATGATGCCACGATTGTACAAAGCATTCAGATTAACACTTGCCTGTGTAGGCAGCGTTACAGAAAAGCCCTCTGTAGCATCCCAGCATCCCTTCGTACTCTCACCACCCTTTATCGTCAAGGCAGAAGTAGTGAGGGTAAACTCATTATTGGTCACCTTCTCATTTTCCTGTCCTATCATCTCTGAAGCCTGAATCATCAGGTCAGCAGCCTGCTGATAACTACCCTCCGCCATCTGCAAAGCGGCATTATCGAGTAGTTGAGTCAAGAGGTCTTCCTTCAAACCAATGAGGTTGAGCAGCTCCACTGCCTTACGCATCTGGAACAACTGTTGAGGCAAGCGCAGAGCGCTGATATTGGGTTCAAACTCCTTGAATACAGAGGCATAGCGAAGTGTTGTCTCCAACTCACGATAACCATTCTCAATAGTAGGCTCTATCTCATGACCCTCGGTATAGTCACTCCAAGAAGCAATAAACATCATATCGAGGCTATCGCGATACTGCATATTATACTGCCACATGGCATCGTAGAGTTTACCCTTATAACGATCTATCTCATAAAACTTAGAGTGACCCCAGCCACCGCAGCCGTGGTTATCCATTCCCGGAATCACAAAACCACACTTCACGGTATAATCAGGATTGTTACTCAACCACACCTGATCGCGGAAAGGCTCCATAAATCTGAGCACATCTTCTTTAGAAGCCCAGAAGTCACAGCCCAGATGCTCTGCGTCTCTTTCTCGTACACGTGCAGGGATCCAGGCTGTGGGAACTTCTTTTAGCTTCTTCCACTCCTCCATTTTAGCACTGTAAGTAACAGGCTTATAAATGTTGTTCTCCAACTTGCCCCAGTCTGCCCATCTGCGCAACATGACAGGATTTGTCTTACTCACAAAGTCCTTGTTGGCCTCCAGCACCTGTGCAAACTCCTCGGGAGTCGCACCGCCGCCGAAATGATAAAATACTGGACGTCCGTTGACGATAGGAGCAGTCTTTCCTGTAAATACGCTGTCGGCTAAATATTTGAAGCACTTCTCCATATACTTAGTCTTGTCAGCGCGTGTCTTTATATTTGGATATATTCTGGTAATCCAGTCATAGTACAACCATCCATCGCACCAGTTTACACCAATCTCGAAGCCATATTTAGCTGCAATAGGTTGCATGGCCTTTAACAGATTGTCATTCTCATGAGGCATAAATCCCCACTCGATAAAGAAGCCATCAATACCAGCAGCCTTAGCACTCAAGATCTGATACTCGATGAAGTCTGGATCCAAGTTTGACTGCATGCCCACCATAGGATAATGCTTAGCAGCAATCTCGTGGCGTCCATCATCACCAATGATATCTGCATTGCGACAGATATACTTGATGTCCGTACTCGTCTTAGGCATGGTGGCGAACATTCCCCATCTACCTATCTGACCATCATGTTGGCGCGTATAACGCACACCATGATAATCGGCGTAAACCTTTTTACCATTACCGGCATAGGCTACCGATAACGATAAAAGGTTTACTAAAAGTATAACTAAAAGATTCCGAATCATTGATAGCTGAATTGGTTGTCTTGTACGAGTCTGAACTTATATATCTTAGAGTTTGCGAGATTAAAATACTCGTTTCCTGCACCGTCAACGACGCATGGAGCCCACCAAGACTCTGTTGGCTTCAGCAAATAGTCATTGCCCTGAGCATCTTTGCCTACAGCCTTCACGTCTGCTATTTCATAGATGGTAGTAGCAGCAAGCTGTGCTGCCGACATATCAAACTGATAAACACCATGCTCAGCAGTAAGCCAAAGTTTATCAGTCTCACCATATACAGGGAAGAGGTCATGACCACCTTTCTCGTTGTCAAAAGTATAGATACGAGCTTGGTTAGTCAGTGCAGGATTTTCCTTATCATTATTATACTTGAATCTGAACAAGGCTGTAACGCTCTTGCCAGCGTTATTGATGGTACCTGTAGTGTAGATACACTGACGCTTAGCGTCCCATACCAAGTTATGGGCATTACCAATCTTCTTGGTAGACTTCTTCACCATAGTACCCTTCTCCATATCTACAGCGAAGAGATTGATTTCTCCTTGCTTAGATTCTGCTGTGACGATGTTACCATCAGGCAAAATCTCTGCAGAGTGAGGATTGACACCACATTCGGCATAGCACATCACTTTCTTGTCAGCAAAACGAATCAAAGCCACGGCACCACCACTGGCTGTCATCAGCACATACTCGTTGTTGAGTACAGGCTTACACTCGCTGGGGTTCTTAAACAAGCTTCGCTTTGCCGAAGGAATTCCACCTGTTAAAGGTTCCCATTCCCAAACCACCTTCTTGGTGTTCATATCCATCACGAGGATAGCAGTACGTGACTGCTCTGCCAAGACCACAGCATTCTCAGGCATGACAAACTCTGCCTTAGGTGCCTCTTGAACAGGACCTACATCATCGTATTGTGAGCAACTACTGATGCCAAGGGCTACAAAAGCCCCTGCCATCAATGTCATGATTTTCTTATTGAGTTTTTTCATAATTGTTTAGTTATTTGGTTGGCATTTTGATTTCCACTACCAAGATATTAGCTGTAGCATTTGCTGAGCCAAGAGTCTTACCATCAATGATGTTAACCACCTTCATCACACCCACCTTGGCTGCACCTGCAGCAGATGTGCTTCCTGTACGGAAGGCTATGATATCTCCTACCTTAAAAGGAGTCAACCTGCTTACAGAGATAGAGCCTGCATTAATCTTCTTGATAGAAGCCACAGTAGCATGGTCGTAGTCGAAGTCATCATTCACAATCTTGAAGCGAGTCTGATTCTTGACTGCAATAGACTTCAAATTACCATTAGTACCCTTAAACTCACTATCTTTCTCTTGGTTATCCATAGAGTAAAGGCGAGGAATAGCTTGACCACCAAAGCTATAGAACTTGAAGTCAATATTCTTGGCATTGTCGGCACTCTCGAGCGCATAGTCTACAGTATAAGATCTCATGTCCTTAAGTGAGAACATACCAAAGGCATTCTCATAATCCTTATGTCCCTGGTTAGCGAGTGGACAGCTACCAATATTAGCAGTAGCGACTCTCATATCTACAAATACAGGGCGCATAGCAGAACTTTCCTTACCCTCACGGCCATCAGAAGCTACTACCTGAACATGAGATGTTGCCTGAGTGAGCTTGATAGCAACCGACTTGTTGTATTCTTTCTCACCAGAAAGTGTTACACGCTTAGCAAGTGTAGTCTTTTCACCTTCTACTAAGAAGAGATCAATATACTTCAAGCCACGGATAGAAGTTACCGAAACTGGGAAGTTGACATCCTTGCCCGACTCTGCAGATAAGCCTTTGGCATCAAGTGTTACCACAGGAACGGGAACGATCTTGTAAGTAACAGGCAATGTAGCAATCGTAGCATTGCCATAAGTATCAATGGCAATCACCTTAACACCCTTATCACCTTCTTTGTACTCGATCATCTCGTCGAAAGCGTAAGAATCTACACCATTCAATTCTTCATCCTTCTTCAGAGTTTCCTGGTTGTCCTTTGACACCAAGATAGCCTCTACTGATTTAAGACCAGCCTCCGACTCCACAGTGAATGTAGTACGAGGAATCACTGGATTCTCCTCCATCTCATCGTAAACAATCTCACCCGGATTGAATGTAATGACAGGACGAGCCATGATACCCTTCACGGTGATAGGCATCTCAGCTGTCACCTTCTGTCCCTGTCTGTCGATAGCCTCCACCGTAACAGATGTGTAACCCACCTTATACTCAGGGCTTTCAGCCAAACTATAGTTGTGAGCATTATAAAAATCAGTGATGGTCTTATAATGTATCACGCCATCCTCTGCTGTATTGATATCAATATTCACCTGTGCCAAACCAGCCTTTGATTGTATAACAGCAATAATAGGCAAGTTGTCTACGGTATTCAGGTCTACATTCAGTTGCTCCAAGGGGAATTGTACCACTGGCGCTTCAGCATCCACTGCATCATCACTGCTGCAAGAACAAACTGTCATGAGCAGGAATGCCATCATATATAATAGGGTATGTTTCATAAGACTGCTTATTTTTTGTAATAACTATAATCCTCGAAGATGTGCATCACGCCGTTGGTAGGCATAATGTTGGTAGTAACCGACTTACACTGATGAGCCTTGCTGTTGCTACCAGTCTGGTTGATAACAATCTTACCTACGGCAGCCTGCCATGGGTTCTTCCATACATTCATTGTCATCAAGCCCTCCTCACCACTAAGCATGGTGATAACAAATCGAGGTTCAACATCCAACTCACCATAAGAACTGTAGCGACCAGAGACGATGTGATAGAGCAACAGATTCTTTAATTCCTGCATATCACAGCTACTAATTTCAGTAACACCCTTGCTCTCCATGAAAGCCTTCATCGCTGTATTGTTGAGCAACAAGAAAGTGTACTGGTGTTCAGTCTGCTTGTAGTACTCGTCTACACCTGTGTACTCTAAGGCCTCCTTCAGTAGGGAGAAGTTATCCTCATTAGAGGCTACATACTCCCATGCTGTCATATTGATATGTGGATCATCCACCTTTTGGCTATAATCATAGTCGGTCTGCAAGTCCAGATCACAAGAGGACAGCAACATCATGAAGATGCCGACCAATGAGATGTTATATAATATCTTTTTCATACGTCTGCTTGTTTTTTATTCACCGTAATAGGTATTCTGTTTAAGTTTTGGATTCTCGATAATGTGAGAGAAGTGAATAGGGAACACTTCGTTTCCATCATCCTTTAGGCCATTGATAGGACCCATCACAGCCTTCCACTTACCCGTACGCAGCAAATCGAACCAGCGGCGGCCCTCGCCAACCAACTCAACCTGTCGCTCACGGAGGATGAACTCTACGATCTCGTCTTCAGAAGAGAACTCTGTAGACAGAGGTGTCTGCAGACCTGCACGGTCTCTTATCTGCTTCACGAGTTCAAGAGCCTCGTCCCACTTACCCAGGCGAGCCTTAGCTTCAGCTTGAAGCAGGATCATATCAGAGTAACGATAGATAGGATAAGCAATCTCACAAGTCTTGTTAAGCGAGTTACTGATGTCGCCAGCCATAAACTTTCTCAACTCGTAACCATTCTGATAGTCTTTAGAAACCAAATCCTTGCGCAAGTCGCCCTGCATATCCTCCTGATTGAAGATATCCATGAACTTATCAGACAAGACAGCAGCACGGTTACCAGAACCAGAGAACCACTGATACATATAGCTATAGCCATTGGCGCCTACCTCGTCCATATCGAAGTGGATCAAGAAGATAAGTTCCTTTGTGGTGTACTCATCGTTATCAGGAGTGTTGTCAGATGGCTTGCGGTTCAACTCCTCAGTCAGCATAGAGCGCCATGACTGGATATTAGGAGCAAGCTGCATAAACTTAGCGCCCTTATAATCGATAGACTTCATCTTTTCGATGGTCTGATCGGCATCCGAGTAGTTGCCCATCCACATATACACATCGGCAAGAATAGCCCAAACACCAATAATAGAAATGCGCTTGCGCTCATAGTTCTTATTACGGTTGATGAGCTTTTCTGCCTGCTTCAGGTCTGGGACAATGACGTTCTCCAAGATATACTGAGCATCAGTACGAGGACGATAAAGGTCTTGTTCCTCTTTCTCTATTGGCTCGGTGAACAGTGGCACATCACCCCAAACACGCAAAGCATAGAAATAGCCCAAGGCACGCATAGCATAAGCCTGACCCAAGTAGTCGTTGCGGTCACTAACGTCGGGCATATCAATCTGAGGCACATACTTGATACAGAGGTTAGCCTGGTTGATCATAGCATAGAGGTTGGTCCACTTGGCACATCTCTCATCGGTAGACATCAGGTTGTTGATAACACGAGCCTGGTCTGCCATAACAGGTGCACCTGGAGCTACGTTGTCCGAACGGAACTCACCCCAATAAAAATAATTCTCGCGCATGGTCTGACGGAAGAGACCATAGATTTCGTTCACGCCGGCTTTCGCATCACGCGCTGTCTGCCACATCTTATCTGCTGGCACCTCGCTGATAGTATCTTCCTCCAAGAAACTATTACAGCTGCAGAGCATACTCATGGCGAAAAGCAAATATATGATTCTGTTTATCTTAAACATAGTTGTATCTATTAAAAGTTTGCATTAAATCCAACACCGAACTCGCGCTTTCTTGGGTAGCGATAAGAGTCCTTACCAATCTGCAATGGGTTAGAAGTAGAGAACTCTGGGTCGAATCCAGAATAGTTAGTCCAAGTCAACACATTGTTTGCAAAGAAATACACATTGAGTCTCTTCATAAAGAGCTTCTTTGCGATTGTCTGAGGGAAGTCGTAAGAGAGACGTACATTAGACAGACGAATGAAGGATGCATCTTCCAAGTAGAAAGAGTTACCCATGCGTCCATTATTATACTCATCATTGAAAGGACGAGGATAAATAGCATTGTCGCCTGGCTTTAGCCACATATTGTAGATAGTATAAGGTGAAGGGGTAGTACCATCATACTTGAACATGTTGCGGTTGTTCTCTGCAGCATTGTAGATCTTGCCACCGATGGAGTAGTAGAAGCCCAAATAGAGATTGAAGTTCTTCCACTTCACGTTGGTATTGAAACCACCTGTTACGTCAGGCATAGCGTTACCGATAACCATACGGTCATTATCATCGATAATACCATTCTCAGTTCCCTTAGGCTCCTCCCAGTTGTAGTCACCACCGCGGAAAGCCTGTCCGTTAGGCAATCTCTTCTTGTGTACCTCACCGGTATACTCCTGACCATTCAAGAGATACTTATACTGGAACACACCATTCTCGAATACAGGAGTCAGCTGCTTCCAGTCTGAAGTAAAGGCATTGCTCTCATCGTATGGGAACACGCCCAAGCACTTAAAGCCATAGAAGTCGCCGATGTGACCACCTTCCTGCATCCACCAGATGTCACCTTCCATATAAGCCTTGCCTTCAGCAAGTTTCTCCACTGTATTGCTGTTGCCAGAGATATTGAAAGAAGCATTCCATGTCAGGTCCTTCTTACGGATAATGTCACCAGAGATAGAGAGCTCGAAACCACGGTTGCTAATCTCACCAATGTTTTTGCGGATATAAGAGAAACCAGTCTCCTTTGGCAACTGATAGTTAGCCAACAATCCGTCTGTATATTTATAGTAGTAGTCTGCTGTTACAACCAGGCGGTTGTTAAAGAAGTTGAGGTCGAGACCCAAGTCAAACTGACGTGTCTCCTCCCACTTCAAATCTGAAGAACCGATACGGGCTGGTCTCACACCGCCCACACCGTCATAGATATTGCTTGGTGTATAAGAATAAACATACTCGTAGTTTCCAATACTCTGATTACCGGTAACACCATATGATACACGGAGCTTACCATCGGTCATCACCTTGCGTGCGCCCTTGAGAAAAGGCTCATCAGAGAAACGCCATCCGAATGATGCAGATGGGAAATTACCCCACTTATTGTTCTTAGCAAAACGTGAAGAACCATCACGACGAACGTTCAATGTCAACAAGTAACGACGCAGATAGTCGTATGTAATACGGGTGTAGAAAGAAGCCAAAGAGTGGCGAGTTTCCACACTGCCTGTTGCAGAAAGGTCGAGGTTGGCGGCAAAAGCGTTCAGGGTATAGATATAGTCGGTAGAAGCATTCATACCGGCGATATTCTCATTTTCATAATACCATTTCTGAACGCTCATACCTGCCATACCCGTGAAGTGATGAGCACCCCAATTACGTGTGTAAGTAAAGTAGTTCTCATTCATCCAGTTCCAGTTCAAGTAATTGTAAGAGTAACCGTTGTTGCTCTTCTGCCACTCATCTGTAATCAAACTTGGAATCAATTTCTTACGTTTGTCAAGATAGAAGTTAGCATTGATGTTGGTACGGAACGACAGATGCTTGTTGAACTTAAAGTTGAAATATTGATAGAAGTTAGCTTTATACGAATTAGTAAAGTCTGTGGTATAGTTGATAAGGGCCAATGGGTTCTTCTGTCCATTGAACACACCTACAATAGAACCATCCGAATAGGTGGTGTTAAAGTAGGGACGACGACTGAGCACAGAGCTAAGCAACTGCCCCTCATTGACACCTTCCTTCTTAGAATAAGACAAAGACATACGGCTACCCATGCTCAACCACTTGCTTGGCGAATAGTCTGCATTAACACGGGTGCTGAAACGCTGATAGCCTGTATTATCAATAATACCACGCTCATTATAGTAAGCTGTATTAACGAAATACTTCAACGCCTTAGAACCACCACCGATACTTACGTCTACCTCATCCTTGTTACCCACCTGGGTAATCATATCAAGATAGTCGTTATCTACATTAAAGAAGTAGTTATATGGATCCTGCAAGATGTCCATACTCTGATCTGGATTACCACCACCATAAGTCAGGAAGTAGTTTCTGCGTGCCTGATCATAGAAGAGACGGTCGGCACGATTGGCTTGAGGAACCTTGTGTGAAAGCTTACCCCAAGAGTGGTAATACTTAACATTGATCTCTGGCTTACCTTCCTGACCACCACGAGTAGTTACGATGATCACACCATTGGCAGAACGTGAACCATAGATAGCAGCAGAGGCAGCATCCTTGAGCACTTCCACAGAAACAATATCACTTGGGTTGATGTCATCGATACTCTCCATTGGAGCACCATCTACGATATAAAGAGGTGAAACACCTTCAGAAGAGAAGGTAGAGGTACCACGCACCTTGATGGTAGAAGACTCACCTGGCTGACCAGAACCAGATACTACCTGAACACCGGCAGTACTACCCTGCAAAGCCTCATATACGTTGGTAGCCATCTTGTTCTCAATCTCCTTAGAACTGATAGAAGAGATAGAACCAGTTACATCACGCTTCTTCATAGTACCATAACCTACGACGATCACCTCGTCGAGTTTCTTACCTACCTGTGAGTCTTTCATCACGAGCTTCATACTCTGACCATAGACAGGCAATTTCTCGATGTCCTCCTTACCGATGTAAGAGAAGAGTAAAGGAGTCTTGCGATTGTCATCTTCCAAGGTAAACTCACCATCAAAGTTGGTGATAGTACCCTTACCGGTACCCTTGATACGAACGGTTACACCAATCAATGGCTCACCTTCCTCGTCGACAATAACACCAAAGACCTTGTTGACAGCAGCCTTCTGCACGGTCTGTGCTGCTTGCGCTTGCTTGCTTACAACAACAAATTTGCCATTCAACTTATACTGGAAAGGCAAACCCTTGAGAATAGCTGTCATGGCATGTGTCAAAGGCTCTTTTTTAACAGTTGCTGTCACATGATAAGCTTGAACCTCGTCGTAGGTAAAGAGCACCTTACAACCAGATTCTTTCTCCACAGTCTTCAAGGCTGTAGCCAGTGGAGTCTTGTTAAAGCTAAGAGTTAGCAACTTCTTCGTAGGGTCAGCACCATAGGCAGACTGTGCTACGAAGACAAATAACAGGGTCAAAGGTATCATCATTACTAATAACCTTGACCGAAGTTGTTTCTTCATTACACTCATGTTAATAGATGAATAGATTTATTTTTAAATAATTAACTAATCATGAATATAACGAAGAAGGATATGTTATGGTCCCTAAAAAATAAAAAAATATTCAATTTTTATTTTTCTTCTCTTTTTATGGTATGCATAACGCCATAAGTTTCTCACAGGATAGAGGTAAAAGATGTTGTAGGAATGAAAGAAATCTATTCTATCATAAAAAAATGATTCTTCCGCTCTATGAACACATCATAAAACAGAAGAACCACATCCTTGCTCTTCGAGAATAGCGATGAAACTCCAATAAGTAACTTTACTTGCCGTCTTTTACAGCATTATAGGTAACGATCACTTCCTCCCCTGCTTGAATCCACAGGCGATAATGGTCTTTACCCACATACTTCTCTATCTCGCCTACATTAGTCTTAGGAGGACGAGAAGTGGAGAAATATAGATAGCCACTACCAGCCGTGGCTGATATCCGTATCTCATCAGCATCCATATAGACAGATATTTCTCCTTGTGGCACTGGAATTCTACCCTCTACAAACTGCAAACCTCCCAACGCTGGACGTATTTCAAACTCCTCGTAGCCTGGTTTCACTGGGTTTACACCCAAGAAATATTTGGTTAAGAGATAGACGGGGCTTACAAACCATGTGTGACTCAAGCTCATGCCATAAGGGTATGAAGACATCGACTGAGAATAAATAGAGCTATTATACAACTCCTTGATGCGTTCAAGAACAGATGTTAGATTGCCCAACAAACTCATAGCTACGAGTTCATAGAACTGCATAAAGGGAGTAGTAAAAGGCTTGACTGACTGACTATAGATGACACTCTTAGCAACCTCCTGCTTCTGCGATTCCGTGAGATAGTCGAAAAAGATAGCAAACAGATTAGAATGTCGAGTGATTCGCCTACTACGCTTTCCATCTACGACACTATGTACCAACGCATGTCGCTTCTCGTCCCAAAAGGTAGGAAGAAGCTGCCTGCGGAGCTGAGTAAAGAGTCGGAAATAACGCTCTTCATCGGCTTTCTTTTCCAACAAGTGAGCACAGAGAGCCATCGTTTCCAAACATTTACAATAGAGAATCTGCTCAAAAGACAAGACACCCTTACGTTCAGAAGCCTTGGGTGACCAGTCTACGTAGACTTGGTCGCCTTTATGTACTTGTATCATTCCCTGAGCATCAGTACGCGAAAGACAAAAGCTAATAAACGAGCGCATACGTGGATAGACTTTCTGCACAAACATTTTATCGCCCGTATACATATAGCTATCATATATATTAAGAAACCAACAAAAGGTGCGATCAGCAACAACACTAACTTGTGCCGTTACAGATTCCTTGTCGGCAAATTGGCGAATGGCACGCATGCAATCCTCCCAAATATCATTAATTATTGGGTCGCTACAATGGAATGTGGCTGATATATTTCTTGATACCATCAATTTAGGTTATGTCGATTAGTTCTTAAATGATTGTTCTGTAGATTGTTTTGTGTGATGCTCATAGTATATACATCCAAGGGCGGCTTATCGCTGTATGCGCCCGCCCGATGATGTCATATTGGTTATTATCTCTTCTTCTGTTACCAAGTTCTGATCACCTGGCACCGTATTCTTCAGCGCACTTGCCGAGAGAGAGAAGTCAAGACATTTCTGATTATCGTCAGCCCACTTGAGGTTGGCATGCAGATAAGCGGCTATGAAAGCATCACCCACACCCATAGGGTCGATAATAGGCTGTATGTCATAGATCTTTGTCGTATAGAGAGCATCTGCCACAGCATCGTAGAGCACACCTGTAAGGGTGTGATGACTACTTGCTATCTGGTTTCTTACAGCCATCACCATCTTCTTGCACTTAGGGAAGAGCTGGTGCATACGGCGAAAATAAGCAAGATAAGCCTCTCTGTCCATCTCGTAATCAGCATCCAATGCCTCGAAGGGGATATGCTTTTCACCACTTGCCACCTCCCACTCATTCTGGTCGCCAAAGATGATATCGCTATATTGCATCATGCGATAGAGCACATCGTGTGGTTGGAGTCCATACCCCCATAGATTTTTACGATAGTTTATATCGCAAGAGACGGTGAGCCCCTTCTTCACTGCCAGTTCAAGAGCATCCATCGTTGTCTCCATGGCATCACGGCTGATGGCACACGTAATACCAGAGCTGTGAAATACACCAGCGTCGTCAAGAATCTTTTCCCATTTAATCATACCTCGCTTGAGGGTATAAAAAGAAGAATCCTTACGATCGTACACAACACGAGAGTTACGCATGGCTACGGCTTCCTCAAAATAGTAGGTACCCAACCTTTCACCTCCTTTCACAACATGAGAAACATTGAGATTGTATTCACGGAGGTGCATCAGAGCAGCTTCACCCATCGGTCCGTAAGGCACACGTGTCACATACTCCACGCGGTCGCCCATAAAGGCCAAAGACACGGCAGCATTAGCTTCGCTACCACCATAGTTTCCTTCAAAACGGTGTCCTTGAAAAAGACGTTGATAACCGGGCTTAGAAAGCCTGATCATGATTTCTCCGAACGTAACAATCTTTGTACTCATTTTCGTGTTGTGTTTTTTATGAAGAATGAAAGGGCACGGTATCTTGACAGCACCGTACCCTTTTCTCGTATATTAAAAATTACTTAGTAACCAATTCCATTGTATCGCGAGCGATAACAATTTCCTCATCAGTAGGAACTACCACAACCTTCACCTTACTGTCATCGGTAGAGATGATAGCTTCCTTGCCGTGAATGGTATCATTCACCTCCTTGTTGATCTTAACACCTAAGAACTCAAGGCCCTTGCAAGAATCTTCACGAAGGTCGGTCTGGTTCTCACCTACACCTGCAGTGAAGACGATGGCATCAACACCACCCATAGCAGCAGCGTAAGCACCAATATACTTCTTGATGCGATACTCGTACATGCGGAGTGCCAGAAGTGCTTTCTCGTTGCCCTCATTGGCAGCCTTCTCTATATCACGCATATCCGAAGAAATGCCTGTGATACCGAGCACACCACTCTTCTTGTTCAGGAAGTCGGCCATCTCCTGTGGTTTCATGTTCAACTTGTCCATCAGGTAGGTAACAGCAGAAGCATCGATATCACCACAACGTGAGCCCATCATCAAACCAGCCAATGGAGTCAAGCCCATAGAGGTATCCATTACCTTACCATTCAATACAGCAGCGATAGAACCACCATTACCAATGTGACAAGTGATGATCTTAGAATTGTTCTGGTCGAGGCCGAGGATTTCGCATACACGCTTAGAAACATAGCGGTGAGATGTACCGTGGAAACCATAGCGACGAACATGATACTTCTCGTACAACTCGTAAGGAATAGCATAGAGATAAGCGTAGTCAGGCATGGTACTATGGAATGCGTTATCAAATACGCAAACCTGTGGTGTACCAGGCATCAATGCGTCAACGGCACGAATACCCTTCAGGTGACCTGCGTTATGAACAGGAGCGAGGTCGCAAAGCTCCTCGATACCATCCTCTACGCTCTTGTCTACGATGACACTCTCCTTGTACTTATCACCACCCTGCACAACACGATGTCCTACAGCGTCGATTTCCTTCAGGTCCTTGATGGCACCAATCTCTGGATCGAGAAGGCACTTAAACACGAAGTTAACACCCTCTTTGTGGTCGGGCATATCGTGCATAATCTGCTTTTTCTCACCATTAGGCAATGTCACCTTGATGAATGCGTTGTCGAGACCGATACGCTCTACACCACCCTGAGCCAATACAGACTCATCATCCATATTGTATAACTTGTACTTGATAGATGAACTACCACAGTTCAGAACCAATACTTTCATAATAATGTTAAATATTAATTGTTTAATGTTTTCTTAAAGTACGAAGGGTATCGGATTCTTCACTCTTCGTTCTTCACTCTTCATTCAATTTACGCCTTCTTCGCATCCTGTGCCTGGCAAGCGGTGATAGCTACCATGTAGTAGATATCATCTACAGAGCAACCACGAGAGAGGTCGTTTACAGGACGAGCGATACCCTGAAGGATAGGGCCGATAGCGATGGCACCACCCAAACGCTGAACGAGCTTGTAACCGATGTTACCCACCTCAAGGTTAGGAACTACCAATACATTAGCCTTACCAGCTACATCAGAACCTGGAGCCTTCTTGGCAGCTACCTCAGGAACGAGAGCTGCATCGGCCTGAAGCTCACCATCGAGATGAAGCTCTGGGAACTTCTCCTTAGCGATTGCTACTGCGTCTGTCACCTTGTCGATGATATATACGCTCTTGCCAGTCTCCTTGTTGATGGCATCCTTAGCACTACCCTTGGTAGAGAAGCTCAACATAGCAATCTGAGGATCGGTAATACCTGCTACTGACTGAGCTGTATGAGCTGTAGTATAGGCAATCTGAGCAAGCTGGTCTG
>USOQ01000002.1 GCA_900556395.1 Candidatus Segatella caccae
AGGCTACTTCTGACCTTACTGGTGAGCGTGGTTCTTTGATGGGTGCTATCGAGGGATTGTTGGAGGCACAGTATGATGTGCTCCGTGAGAATGGTCACTCTCCTTCTGAGGCTTTCAACGAGACTGTTGAGGAGCTTACTCAGAGCCTTGGCCCTCTCTTCGGCGAGAAGGGTATGGACTGGATGTATGCTAACTGCTCTACTACTGCACAGCGTGGTGCACTCGATTGGGCTCCTCGTTTCCGCGAGGCTATCAAGCCTGTTATGGAGTGGTTGTATTACTCAGTTAAGACTGGTAACGAGGCACAGATTTCTATCGACAAGAACTCTCAGCCTGACTACCGTGAGAAGTTGAATGCAGAACTCGAAGCTATGCGCAACAAAGAGATGTGGCAGGCTGGTGTTACTGTACGTAAACTTCGTCCAGAGAACAACTAATTTTTTTCTCGTACATAATGTTGGAAAGGGAATGGTCCGTGAGGGGTCGTTCCCTTTTATTTTTGTATAAAAGATGGTGGAGGAAGAGGAGAGGTCAAGGATGGAAGAAAGCTTCATGCTTTGCCCTCTTGTATGAGACTATTATTATTCATACAGGCTGATGTATGAACCGTCGATATGTATTTGGTTTTCGCCTACTAAGAATTCTAAGGCTTCATCAACATACTGGCTGGGAAGTAAAATGTCGCGCAACTCAGTAATGAAGTGTGGCTTATGATCGCCCAACAACAGGCGAATGGCTTGTTGGGCTTCTTTGAAATACTTATCTTTGGTCGTGTTGTCGGTGTATTGTTCCAAGCAGACATCGCATTGATGACAATCTTCTTGGGTGGCTTCACCAAAGTAAGCCAATAACTGTCGAGAACGGCAGATATAGTCTTCCTTGGCATAACGGAGTATACCTTCTATTCGGTGTGCATATTGTTCACGACGTTGTTCCCATACCTCGTTGGGGATGATTACCTTTTCGCCATCTATCCTATCCTTCGCATAAGTTATATAGGGGGTCTTTCGTCTTGGTATGAACTGGACGATGTGGCGTGCTGAGAAATTCTTGAGTGTGACGTATACCTGCTCTATGCTCGTGTCGGCCTGATATGCTATCAAGCTTTCATCTATATACACGTAATCGGTAAACAGGCCACCATACGTTCGCAATAGTGCGGTAACAATGGCATCTTCTTTTGGGGACAGATTGTCAAGTAGATAGAGTTCGTTTCTGTTCAGACAGAACATGAGACGAGCCTTACCGTCAGGATTATCTTCATAGTGTATGTAGCCGCAACGTTCCAGTATTCTGAGTGCGGCATCCACTCTGATAGGAAAGAACTTGTAGATATAACTGAACTTGTCGATATTAAACTCGAAAGTCTTTCCACGTCCACTGGCAATGCCTACTTGGAAGAAATAGGCAAGATGCTCATAAACATTCCTAATAAAGTCTTTGGGAGGAAAGGTGTCGTCTATGCGTTTCTTGAGCTTTCGTTCGTCGCTGGGATCGTAAAGCAATACGGCATAAGCCTTGTTGCCATCTCGTCCTGCACGTCCTGCCTCCTGGAAGTAGGCTTCCAAGGAGTCAGGGCAGTCAATGTGTATCACCATTCTGACATCAGGCTTATCAATGCCCATACCAAAGGCATTGGTGGCTACAATGACTCTTGTTTCATCATTTTGCCAAGCCCTTTGACGTTCGTCTTTGACTGTAGGTAAGAGGCCTGCATGATAGAAGGTACTTTTGATGCCATTCTTGTTGAGTAAGGCTGCTATCTCCTTGGTGTGTTTACGACTTCTGCAGTAGACGATGGCTGCACCTCCTACACATCGCAGGATGTGGATCATCTCATAATCTTTGTCTCCAACAGTGCGTACAATGTATGCCAAATTTTTGCGTTCAAAACTCATTTTGAACACATTCTTCTTTTCGAAATGCAGTTTCTCTTGTATGTCGTTGACAACATCTGGTGTTGCCGTTGCCGTGAGGGCAAGGATGGGGGTGCCAGGCTTCATGGTCCTGATGTTGGCAATATTAAGATAAGAAGGGCGGAAGTCGTAACCCCATTGACTGATGCAATGAGCCTCGTCGACAGTGATGAAACTGACGTTGATATGGCGTAGTTTGACTTGGAATATTTCGGAAGCCAATCGCTCTGGCGATATATATAAAATTTTTATTCCGCCAAAGATGCAGTTTTCTAAAGTTTGCACAACTTCACTTCTCGACATATCTGCATGGATAGCGGCAGCTTGTATGCCACGTTCCTTGAGGTGTTGCACTTGGTCTTTCATCAAAGCTATCAAGGGAGTGATGACGATGCACACTCCCTCCTTGGCAAGGGCTGGTACCTGAAACGTGATAGACTTTCCACCACCCGTAGGCATCAAACCCAAGGTGTCCCTTCCGTTGGCAATGCTTTCGATAATGTCGCGCTGTATGCCACGGAAGTCGGAGTAGCCCCAGTAGGTATGTAATATTTCCTGGAATTTGTCCATGGGTTTGATGACTTGAAATCTTGGATAGTATCAGTTTTCGTTGGGGCGAATATCTTCTATCTGTAGTTGAACTTGATTTTTCTTGAAGACATTCTCCTCGATGGTATAGGCAATGTCGAAACTGCGCTTGCTCTTAATGTATCGAGCAGAGGCACTTTGGCCAAAGGCGATACCATTAACAACACAGCTCGACTTAGAGTCGACAAGTTCCAACTTGATGTGCTCTTGTTCGCGTCCTACTACCTTGCTGGTGCCATAGTCGTATACACGATTGGTGCAGAAGACAGGCTTCTGGTTGCAGGGACCAAAGGGGGAAAAGCGCTTCAGATCGTTGTAAAGATGCTTGGTGATGTCCTTGAAGTCGAGGACGGCATCTATATTGAGGATTGCCTCTGTCTGTTCGGGAGAGATATGTTCTTCTACATATTTTTGGAATCGGTTTCTGAACTCCTTGACATGTTCCCACTTCATGGTGAGACCAGCAGCATAGGTGTGTCCACCAAAATTAACCAACAGGTCGCGGCAACTCTTGATGGCTGAGTAGATGTCAAAACCTGTTACACTGCGTGCAGAGCCTGTTGCCATGTCACCTTCCTTGGTGAGTACCACGGTAGGGCGGAAGTAGATCTCTGTCAGTCGTGAGGCCACAATTCCTATTACACCTTTCTTCCATCCTTCATCGTAGAGTACGATGCTGGAATTGTGTTTTAGGCTTTCCAAACGTGAAACGATGCCATTGGCTTCTTCGGTCATCTGCTTGTCTATGTCTTTGCGCTGCTCGTTATATTCGTTGATGTGTTTGGCCATACGCAAAGCTGTGGCGAAGTCTCTCTCTACCAATAGGTCAACGCTGAGTTTGCCGTTTTCCATTCTTCCTGAGGCATTGATGCGTGGTCCGATTTTGAAGACGATGTCACTCATGGAAATCTCGCGCCCGTTGAGTCCACAGATGTCTATGATAGACTTTAGACCGATGCTGGGATTGGAGTTTAGTAACTTCAGACCATGGAAAGCCAAGATGCGGTTTTCGTCCACGACAGGTACGATGTCGGCAGCAATACTGACGGCACAAAAGTCGAGTAGAGGAATGAGTCGTGAGAAGGGAATTCCGTTGTCCTTAGCGAAAGCCTGCATAAACTTGAATCCCACGCCACATCCACAAAGGTGCTTGAATGGGAATGGGTCATCTGGGCGTTTCGGGTTGAGTATGGCCACAGCAGGTGGCATCACCTCGTCGGGAACATGGTGATCGCAGATGATGAAATCGATACCAAGAGTCTTGGCATATTCTATTTCCTTGACAGCCTTGATACCACAGTCGAGGATGATAATCAGTTTGACACCTGTTGCATGGGCAAAGTCTATTCCTTTCTTGCTTACTCCATATCCTTCGTCATAACGGTCGGGAATATAGTATTCTATGTTGGAATAGAATTGCTGCAGGAACTTGTATACTAAGGCAACAGCGGTGCATCCGTCTACATCATAGTCGCCATATACCAGGATGCGTTCCTTGCGTCCCATGGCATCGTTCAGACGGTCGACTGCTAAGTCCATATCCTTCATAAGGAAAGGATTGATGAGGTCGGCCAGTTGGGGTCTGAAGAATCGCTTTGCAGCCGATTCTGTGTTGATGCCTCGCTGGATAAGAAGCTGTCCAAGGATAGGGCTGATATTGAGCTTATCGCCTAATTCCTTAGCAGACTTTTGCTGTTCTGGTGTCGGAGCTTCATAATTCCATTTAAAATGCATTTTATTGTTTTTTATTTTCTGGGTGTAAAGTTACGAAAATATTATGACAATAAAAAATGTTTTAGATGAAAATAATAAAATAAGGGGCTGCAATGAAATCTTGCAGCCCCTTTATTGGTATTGTTTGATTGTTTTTAGATGCCGAGTTTTTTGCGGATATCCTTAGGAATGGCATTCTTGTTTACCATGAAGTCCATTGTCTTGTAAGCAACGAAAGCCTTTGTCATGTACCAGGTTCCCTTGTAGTCACCATACTCACCCCAAGAGTTCTTTACCATGTAGTATTCCTTGCCGTTCTGATCCTTTGCAACACCATAGATATGCATACCATGATCATCAGTAGTCTCCCAGTTGTCGAAAGCATCCTGACGCATCTTCTGTGTAGGAACGATTTCTGGAGCGTTAACACCAAGTGAATCCAACTTCACGCTCTTCTCGTTTTTAGAGAGTTTGAACCAGTGGTCGGCATCAGTGCCAGACATAGAACGTACCTTCTTAACATCGTAAGCGATGCCCAAACCCTTGCGGGTGAAGCCATCCTCTGTTACGTCACCGCCCCAAGCTACAGTGTAGCCGTTGTCGAGAGCGTTGTCGATAATCTTGCAGAGGTCATCCATAGGAACGTTGTAGCTCAAAGGCCAGCGCCAGTTGTCCTGTACCTCAACAGCAAATCGGCTCCACATAGGATGGTGTGTATAGCTGGTGATGGTAACATAATCGTCGAGATTGAGACCGAGGCTCTTGCAGAAAGTCTGTGGAGTGTACTGCTTGCCCTCGTATGTAAACTTCTCTGGTGTTTCACCGATGTATGAGTCGATGATGCCCTGCAGACCGCTCTTCCAAGCTGAAGAAATCTTCTTGGCCTTGCTCTTGGCAATAGCCTCTACATAGGGAGTCATCACATCGAAGAACTCACCGAAGTTAGCCAAAGAGTCACCTGTCAAAGAACCAGGTGCAGGCATAGCAGACTCAGGTACGATGCCATAGTGCTGCAGTGCATAGAGTACGTCGTATGCGCTACCGCCCTGTGAGAAGCTCACGTCACCATGCATGCGTACGGCTAAAGTGGCACGATCCATATAAGTCTTGTTAGCCACATACATCTCGCTGAGATCGTATGTCTTGCCAGTCTTCTTCAGAATCTCGCTCTCGAAGAAACTAAGTGTAGAATATGCCCAGCACGTACCACTACGATTCTGGTCCTTGATACTTGTGATGGGGTTCTGCTTTACCACTGTAAATACAGGTTTGTTCTTTGCGATGGTAGCTGAATCCTTTGCTGTTTTTGCGCTTGCACCAGTGGCAGCCAATGCCATCATTGCAGCAACAATCAATGCTTTCTTCATTAACTTTTCTCTTTTTAAAATTATTAATAATGTTGTTCTCTTTCTCTTTGTTGTATGTAATCGAAGCCTTTTAGTCTTGGTTCATAAACTCTTCCACGTCTTTAGGGTGGTAGGGTATACGATCTTTACCAATAAATCGACAGCCATCGTGAGTGATGAGTACGTCATCCTCGATGCGGATGCCTCCGAAGTCCTTGTAGGTCTCTAACTTGTCGAAGTTAAGGAATTCTTCACAGTGACCTTTAGCCTTCCAGTCATCGATGAGGGCTGGGATAAAGTAGATGCCAGGTTCATCGGTTACGACAAAGCCTTCTTGTAGGCGGCGTCCCATGCGTAAGCAGTTAGTACCAAACTGTTCCAGATTGGGGCGTACCTCCTCGTCGAAGCCTACGTTTATCTGGTCGAGATTCTCCATGTCGTGTACATCCATTCCCATCATGTGGCCCAAGCCGTGGGGAAGGAACATTGCATGAGCACCAGCTCTTACTGCTTCTTCGGTATCGCCTTTGGCGAGTCCTAATTCCTTCAGTTTGTCAAACATCAGTCGGCACACAGCGAAGTGTACGTCTGCATATTTTACACCAGGCTTAGCTACGTCGAGTGTGTAGTCGTGGCAAGCTTCTACTATGGAGTAGATTTCCAGTTGCTTTTGGGTGAACTTGCCGCTTACTGGCATGGTGCGAGTGTTGTCAGAGCAATAATTATTGATTGTTTCTGCACCTGCGTCGCAGAGCGCCAAGCGGCCTGCTTCGAGTATATTCATGGATGGATTGCCATGCATGATTTCGCCATGCTGTGTGAAGATGGTTGGGAAGCTGACCATGGAGCCATATGAATTGGCGATACCATCAACCTGTCCTGCAACAAACTTCTCCGTTACTCCAGGACGAGTAAGTTTCATGGCTGTAGTGTGCATCTTGTAACCGATGACTGCAGCACGTTCCAGTTCCTCTATTTCTTCAGCCGACTTGGTAGATCTCATCTTCACTACAGCCTGGATGAGGGTGAGTGAAGCTTCTTCCTTCTGCTGGTTGGGATGGATGCCGAGCAGGTCGAATATCTGCAGCTTGATGTCCCAACGATAAGGTGGCAAGAAGTGGATTTTGCGTTTTTTTGCCATAGCATTGTTGCAGATGGTCTTGAGAGACTTCATAGGAGACGTGTTGAGGATTCCTACTTGCTCTGCCATGTCGTGCACGCTGTCTACGCTACCATACCATACGATGTCTTCTATATCAATGTCGTCGCCGATGAGCGTCTCAATGTCATTGTCGATATCTATAACACCTACCAGTCCGTCTCGGTTTTGTCCGAAGTAATACAGGAAAGAAGAGTCCTGTCGGAATGGTGCATACCCATTGTTAGGGAAATTGCAAGGCGATTCGTTATTGCCAAAAATTAGGATGACGCCGCTACCTACCAGTTCTTTCAGTTCTTGGCGGCGCTTGATGTAAGTATCCTTGCTAAACATATTTTAGAATTTTACTTTAATTTGCTGCAAAGTTAGTAATTATTTCGTGAAAAATGCGTATCTTTGCAATCAAAAGTGCATATTTAGTGTGAATTTATAAAATATTAATAGATTTCGGCTTCATATTGATGTGAATCTGATAATAAATGTAAGCGGTTAGATAGTTATGAACTTAAAGTTGAGTGCTGGTTTGGTATTAGAAGGCGGTGGCATGCGTGGAGTCTTTACCAGTGGTGTGCTGGATGCTTTTATGAAGAATGATTTGTATTTTCCATATACGGTAGCAGTGTCGGCGGGAGCTTGCAATGGTATGTCGTATATGAGTCGCCAGCCACGTCGTGCTCGTATATCCAACATTGATTATTTGGCTCGCTATCAGTATATAGGTCTTCGTCACTTGGTGACACAGGGGTGTATCTTTGACCGGGAGTTACTTTACGATAAGTTTCCCAATCAACTTTTGCCTTTCGATTTTGACACATATTTTAAGTATGCAGACCATTTTGAAATGGTTACCACTAATTGTCTGACGGGTAAGGCTATGTATATGTCTGAAAATCAAAATCGACAGCGTGCTCTTGACATCGTGCGAGCCTCCAGTAGTTTGCCTTATGTGAGCAAGATAGTCTGGGTCGATGGCATCCCGATGCTGGATGGTGGTATAGCAGATAGTATTCCTGTGCTGAGAGCCATGGAGAAGGGCTATAAACACAACGTGGTGGTGCTAACACGTAATAAGGGATGGCGTGATAACGGGAAGGACAGAAAGATACCTTATTTATATAAGAACTATCCGCGACTACGTGTAGCCTTGAGTCATCGGCATAAGATATACAATGAGCAGATACAGCTGATAGACGACTTGGAGGCGGCAGGCAAGATAACCTGCATACGTCCCTTGCGCCCATTGGAAGTGGGGCGTATAGAAAAGGATACTGACAAGTTGGAGCGTCTATACGAAGAAGGCTTCGCTTTGGGCGAAGCCTTCTGTAAGAAGTATCTTTGATATGTTTACTCAACTTCTGAACTTGCGAAAGTTGAATATGTTTATTTTTCTTTATAGTACTTTTGTTAGTTCTTTATACCTCTTCTACATATTTGGGGCTTTCGCCATACTTGTTGGTTTCTGGTTTTGAATCCATACAGCAGAAGACGAGTACTACAAGGCTTAGCAGTGCGCTGATGAATAACAGGAACGAACCCGCCATGATGTTCATAGAGGTGTTGTTGTTCATATTCTCAGTGATTTCTTGGCTCAGCATGTCGGGGGTTTCTATCAGTTCCATGAAATTGATATCCATGCTGAGGATGCTGTAGAAAATAGCTGCAAAACCAATCATGCTGATGATGAAGGGTACGCCAACAAACCAACCACTACGACCTGTATCATGCAGACGGCGGAAAGTCAGTGATAAGGATAAAATGGTGATGACAAGACTTAGAAGGTTGGAGATAATGACACCGGTTTTTCCCATATAGTTGACTGGTGTCATGATGAGGTTGAAAATGATTATACCTAATACGGCCCACCAAAACTCAGAGCGGCGTGCTCTTCCTTTGAATGTAACGATCTTTTTGCATGCTGTCGAGCATGCTTCAATAAATCCCATCTGGGGTTTTTCTGCATAATTAGCCATAATAAACTGGGTTTAATAGTTAATAATTTATGTTGATATTCTCTATTCTTCCCCCAACAGGTCAGGGCGCAGTCGTTTGGTACGCTCCATAGCCTGGTCGAATTCCCATTGTCTTACCTTTGCCTCGTTGCCACTCAGAAGTATCTCGGGTACTTTCCATCCCTTGTAGTCGGCAGGTCGGGTATAGATGGGTGCAGCGAGGATGTCATCCTGGAAACAGTCAGACAATGCACTCTGCTCGTCGCTGATAACGCCTGGGATGAGACGTATCACAGCGTCTGCGATGATGGCAGCAGCTAACTCTCCTCCTGTCAGTACATAGTCGCCTACGGAAATCTCTCTTGTGATGAGATGATCGCGCACACGCTGGTCGATGCCTTTGTAGTGACCGCACAGGATAATCAGGTTGCCTTGCAAAGACATTTCGTTAGCTATCTTCTGGTTGAAGGTCTCTCCATCGGGTGAGACATAGATGACATCATCGTAGTCGCGTTCTGCCTTGAGAGCGGAGATACAGCGGTCTATAGGCTCACACTGCATCACCATGCCAGCGCTTCCACCGTATGGGTAGTCGTCGACACGTTTCCATTTGTCCAATGTATAATCTCGCAAGTTGTGCAAATGAATTTCGGCAAGGCCTTTTTTCTGTGCACGTGCCAGGATGGATTCTCCGAAAAATCCCTCCAGCATTTCGGGTAATACTGTAATGATGTCTATTCTCATAATGTCTGCAAAGTTAATCATTCTACAGGAAAGAAGCAAATGTTTGGCAGATTATTTGCCGAAAAAAAGAGGCGCACAAGTATTTTGCTACTTGCACGCCTCTCTCTTTATTTGTTATTTACTTAGTGTCTACTTTGTTGACTTGTGCATTATGCACAATTTAAACCATTGCCTCTGAGTAATGCCTCGCCATAGTTATTCATTGCTGACATGTAATTCTCAATAAAGCGCTTAATCATTTTCTTAATCATTTTCATAATTGTTATCCTTTCTTTTTTTTGTGTTAATACTGCGGGCTTTATCTCATGTGAGATTTTTTACTTGCCCATTTCCATTTTGTTGTTTACACGGATTGCCTGTGCTATCATAACACCTACAACCAGTAATACCATTGTTGTAATCATAGTCTTTGTCCTTTTTTTTGAGGCTCCCTTTGAGCCTCTGTTCAACATTATCCTTTTTAACAATCTTACCTTTTCGAGTGCAAAGGTAATGCCATTTTATTGAAAAACTGTCACAAAGACATGACAAAGATGTGAAAACGTGGATTTTTTTGACACATATCAAGATAACAAGTGATTTGCCATACAAATGCTCACAGTGCTTCGTCCTCAGGACGCTGAAAGGCAGCCTGGGCTTTCAGTTTTGGAAGATGCTTCTTCTTTCTGAGCCATGCTGCCTTTCTTGCTTCGTACTGTTCGCGATGACGTTCCAAGAAATTGTCTGCCATGCTTTAAGTAATATGAAAGATTTATAAGTTCGGGTACATTCTATTATATATGTATATAATAGATGTTCCTTATTCTTTAAACTTGCTGTAGATCACCTTTATCTGTACAGGACTGGCGGGTTTGCCTTCGCTGTCGGTAGAATTGTCTCCCTTGAACAGTCGGGTAGTTGTAAGTCCCATGTCGTGAGTAATCTTGCTCACATATTGGTAGGAGTCGCGTGTGACGTAGCTGATGCTAACAGGCAACAGTGCTACCTTGTTCCAGTTTGCTGTGCGTTTAGCTACAGGCACCTTATACATTTCGGTAATCAGATTGCCGATATTATTGAAAGTATAGGCATTCTTGGGTGTTGATGAACTACTCGAGTTGTATGCTGCCGTATAAGAAGTACGGTAGTTGGTGATATTGCCATGCTCAAAAAAGCTTTTCAGACTATCTACAGGAATCATCAGAATGTTATCGGGAGTAGCAAACGTGTATTCATCTTCGCTTACTTCGTTGTTCATTCTTGGGAAGGTGACAGAAGCCAAGGCCAATGTATCTTTTTCGTGTCCTCGCATGATATCTTCTACGGGTAGAGTTGCTGTAGTATAGATACCTGCAGGCGACTTGATATAGGTGCATTGGGATTCCTCCAGCATGCTGTTGATGCTATTTGGATCGTTCTCAATGTAGTTGGTCTGTAACACTTCCTGTGTACTGAGGAAAGGATAGGAGTAGTTTCTCTTTTCCGTGCTATCACGCAGTCCGTCGTAAGACTTGATGTTTTTCCATCTTTCCCAGCAGAATACCATTTGCATAACATTAACCTTGGCTACGTTTCCGATGCCCGACTCATGCTTGATGTAGAAGCCAGGACAAACGTTGTGTACAAACTGGTAGTTGTTTTTGAAGTACTCTGGGTGATCCTTACGCATGAGCATGAGATATTCACCATAGTTGGCGTATTTGATGCCGTTCTTCCTATAGGGGTTGTTGAGATAAATCTTGAAGTATTTATTCTTCAGCGAATAGGTTGACGACGCCTTATATCCATTCTCTGTATCTACGTATCCCTGAGCAATGGGGTCGAAGTCAGAGTAATAGTTCTGTCCTTCCTCCATAGGCTTTTTCATCTCATAGGCTGTAACCTTCATGGGTGCGAGGGTATCGCCGTATGCACTCTCGTAGTTGACAATGAGGTAACAAGAGTCTGCTGTTACTTTTCCACCCGTATAAACTCCGTTCTCGTATTCTCCACCATGGGCGTAGCGTATGTAGTCCAATGTGTCGAGTTCAAAGGAAGACAGGGTAGAGAACTGTGCCATGTAGTTGCCCGTTACGTAGTTATTGGTCTCAGGGTCTTTCACCATGCCAATGATACCATTGCTGTTGTTGCTGAGAACAGCACCTGTGGCTGCTGATTCTGTTACCACGTTATAGCGTGCGTCCGAGATATTGAGGCCATCTACTCTGTTGGTAGTAGTCTGACCTATTATGTCGGTCGTGTCATCGCATGATGCCAAGAAGATGGCTGCAATGAACAGAGTTGTTAACTTAAATAGTTTCATTATCCTTGAAAAAAAGTATCTTGTTTTCGTTATTCGTCGGGACAAATTTGGTTGATGAAGTTTTTGTAAGCTTCAGTGAAGTCGTCACCAGGGAATGTCATAACTGGTTTACCCTTCTCATCGGCATACTTGAGTAGTTCTTCTGTGACAGGAGCTTCTCCCTCAATAACACCATCGCTGTAGTCGATAGCCATCTTGCCCAGTTCCATAAAGTTGAATGGGGTATTATAGCCGTCGAGCAATTCTGATTTAGCTTCGCGGAAATCTACGCATCTCTGGAAGTTGTCACCCAACTGGCCTTTCAATTCGTTGGTATAGAGAGCTGAGATAACCTTTGCGTTAGCGAAGGAAGGTTCCTCGGCAAAAGCAGTCTTGATGTACAGCGGAGCCACTGCGCTCATCCATCCCTGGCAGATGATGACATCTGGTTGCCAGCGTAGTTTCTTGACGGTTTCGAGCACGCCTCTTGCAAAGAAGATAGCACGTTCGCCGTTGTCTGTATACTCGTTGCCGCTTTCGTCTGTACCCATCTGGCGATTATTGAAGTAGTCGTCGTTGTCGATAAAGTAGATTTGCTGGCGCGTTACGGGGATAGAGGCCACCTTGATAATCAATGGGTGGTCAGTGTCATCGATGATAAGATTCATTCCAGACAGGCGAATGACTTCGTGCAGCTGGCCGCGGCGTTCGTTGATAGTGCCCCACTTGGGCATGAATGTGCGAATCTCGAAGCCTGCTTCCTGCATCTTCTGAGGTAACTCACGTCCCATTACAGACATGTGGCTTTCTGCCACGTATGGGTCAATCTCCTGATTGATGAATAATACTTTCTTTGCCATAGTTATAATTTTATTCTTACGAATTAGGTGCAAAGATACAAAAAAAACTTCAGATTAAGCCAACTTTTTGACGAAAACAAGAAAAAGACTCGTCTATTTGGCATATTTTTATCATATTTCTTTCTTATTTAAGAAAAAAGTTGTTATTTTGCACCCCGAAAACAAATATAGCAATGAAAGTATTCGATAAGATTGTTGACCTCCAGAACGAACTTTTCGCTGTTCGCAAGGAGGGTAAGGAAATCGGTCTTGTACCAACTATGGGAGCGCTTCATGAGGGTCACGCCTCTCTCGTCAAGCGCAGTGTGAAAGAGAATGGCGTGACAGTGGTATCAGTTTTTCTGAATCCTACTCAGTTCAACGACCAGGGTGACTTGGATCGTTATCCTCGTACCCTTGAGGCTGACTGCCAGCTTCTTGAGGCCTGTGGTGCCGACTATGTCTTTGCTCCATCAGTGAGTGAAATGTATCCTATAGCCGATGAACGCCATTTTGAATTTCCTCCTGTTTCTACTGTTATGGAGGGCGCACGTCGTCCTGGTCATTTCAATGGTGTTTGTCAGGTGGTAAGTCGTCTGTTCTATATTGTTCGTCCTACACGTGCTTATTTTGGCGAAAAGGATTGGCAGCAGATAGCTGTCATCAAGCAACTTGTGAAGTACATCGGTTCTGATGTGCAGATTGTGGAGTGCCCCATCGTGCGTGATGAAGACGGATTGGCTAAGAGTAGCCGCAACACCTTGCTTGCTGCTGATGAGCGTGCCATCGCTCCAGCCATCTATAAGGCGCTGAAGGCGAGTGTAGCTTATGCCAAGAATCATACCGTGCAGGAGACTCACGACCAAGTGGTGGCCGACATCAATGCCATTGATGGTTTAGAGGTAGAATATTTCGAGATTGTAGACGGTGATAGTTTGCAGGATGTAGCTTCGTGGGATGATAGCGCTTATGTAGTGGGCTGTATTACTGTATATTGCGGTAAGACCCCCATTCGTCTCATCGATCATATAAGATATAAAGGATAAATCATTCTTAAAAAACGGATATATGCAGATAGAAGTATTGAAGGCTAAGCTTCATTGTGTGACAGTCACTGAGGCTAACCTCAACTATATGGGTAGCATCACGATAGACGAAGATTTGATGGATGCTGCGGGATTGATAGCAGGAGAAAAGGTACAGATTGTAGACAATAACAACGGCGAGCGCCTTGAAACCTATATTATTAAAGGTGAGCGCGGAAGTGGTTGCATCTGTCTTAATGGAGCTGCTGCTCGCAAGGTGCAGGTAGGTGATACGGTAATTATCATTGCTTATGCCTTGATGGACTTTGAGGAGGCTAAGACTTTTGAGCCTACAGTGGTATTCCCCAAAGAGGGAAACAAACTATAAAGAGAAAGTATTTTTTTATTGGAAATAAGTTAAAAAGAAGATACTAAACTTACATTAGTTTTGTAAGTTAATACACCGACCGAAAGTGCATGATTCACGATTCGGTCGGTGTGTTTTTTTTGTTTGGGGAGAACAGAAATTAGTCTTTGTACCTTTTATTGTACTTTTTTTCTTTCTTGCGTGTTACACATAAGAAAGAGAGACATAAACTGATGAGCGTTACTAACATACGGATATTACCTTTTACTATTTTAAATGTTGTGCTGAGTGCAGCATATCTTTTGCAAAGATAGTAAAATAGTTAGAAAATAGTTACATTTCGTTTAAAAAAATGAAGAAAAAAAGAATAAACAATAAACAAAAGCAACTTGTTGTATTTGGTAAAGGCATCTAAAAAAAGAGAACTAAACTTGCCAATGGCGAGTTTAGTTCTCCCTTAATAATCTTAATGAATCGATGTTTATTGTGTCTTATTCAATGACAACCAGTGCATCTTCCTCAAGAACAGCCTGACCTGGTTTAACGCAGATAGCAGTTACCTTACCATCCTTCTCAGCCTCGATGTTGTTCTGCATCTTCATAGCTTCGAGAACGACAACAGTATCACCAGCCTTTACCTCCTGGCCTACAGCCACCTCGATGCTGGTGATAGTACCAGGCAGAGGTGCCTTTACTGCGTTGGCGGTATTTACGTTGGCTGCTGGAGTAGCCTCAGCATCATCAGATGCAGCAGCTGGTTGTCCGAGTACTACCTTCTTCTTCTCAGGCTCAGCTTCCTGTTCCATTTCTACTTTATAAGCTTCACCGTTGACGTTGACGTTTGCGATGTTTCCTTCAACAGTGTCAATCTGAACCTTATATTCTTTTCCGTCGATTGTATATTTAAACTCTTTCATTTTTCTTTATGGTTTAGCTGTTAAACTCAGGAACTTAGCATTCCACATCGTCTGGCGTGGCTGTATAGTGATGATGCCTGGCTCCTTGTCGTGTACGTTATTGCCCTGATACTCGTAGAGAGCCATGGCAATCGCAGCATAAATATTCTTATCCATTTTCTGAATCTCCAATTATTAATTATAAACTATAAATTATAAATTGAAAATTACATTGGCATACATCCGTGCTTCTTAGCAGGCAAGCTCTGACGCTTGGTGGCAAGCTGAGCCAGACCACGGCAGATGCGGAAACGAGTATTGCGTGGCTCAATGACATCATCAATGTAGCCATACTGAGCAGCCTGATATGGATTAGCAAACTTGTCAGTATACTCCTGCTCCTTCTCAGCCAGGAATGCCTTTACATCCTCGCCTGCTTCCTTCTTAGCCTTGGCTTCCTTGCCGCAGAGTACGGCAACAGCACCGCTGGCACCCATTACTGCAATCTCTGAAGAAGGCCAAGCGAAGTTCAAGTCAGCACGCAACTGCTTGCAGCCCATCACGATGTGGCTACCACCGTAGCTCTTGCGCAATGTGATGGTAATCTTAGGCACGGTAGCCTCGCCGTAAGCGTAGAGCAACTGTGCACCATGGAGGATGACAGCGTTGTACTCCTGACCTGTACCTGGCAAGAATCCTGGAACGTCAACGAGAGATACGATAGGAATGTTGAATGCATCGCAGAAGCGAACGAAACGAGCTGCCTTACGGCTGGCGTTTACATCGAGTACACCAGCATAAGCTGAAGGCTGGTTGGCTACGATACCTACGCTTTGACCATTGAAGCGGGCGAAACCAGTGATAATGTTCTTAGCAAACTTAGGCTGAACCTCGAAGAACTCACCATTGTCGGTTACGGCACCAATCACCTTATACATGTCGTATGCCTGGTTAGGATCGTCTGGGATAATCTCGTTCAGAGTATCGTCCATACGGTCGATAGGGTCTGTGCACTCTACGCGTGGAGCCTCTTCGGTATTGTTGCTTGGGATGTAAGAGAGCAGGCTCTTGATCATCTCGATAGCCTCTTCCTCTGTCTTGGCAGCGAAGTGGGTAACACCACTCTTGGTAGCGTGAACCGATGCACCACCGAGGTGCTCTGCGTCGATGTCCTCACCAGTTACGGTCTTAACCACCTTAGGACCTGTCAGGAACATGTAAGAAGTCTGCTCCTTCATGATGATGAAGTCGGTCAAACCTGGAGAGTAAACGGCACCACCGGCGCAAGGGCCCATGATAGCAGAGATCTGAGGGATGACGCCAGAAGCGAGGATGTTGCGCTCGAAGATTTCACCATAGCCAGCGAGAGCGCAGATACCTTCCTGGATACGAGCACCACCAGAGTCGTTCATGCAGATGACCGGTGCACCCATAGTCATAGCCATATCCATCACTTTGCAAATCTTCTGTGCCATTGTCTCAGAGAGCGAACCACCATTCACGGTGAAGTCCTGAGCATATACATAAACCAGGCGGCCTGCGATGGTAGCACTACCAGCAACGACACCGTCGCCGAGATATTGCTTTTTCTCCATACCAAAGTTGGTGCAACGATGCAACTTGAACATATCATACTCTTCGAAACTGCCAGCGTCTACCAACATTTCGATACGCTCACGAGCGGTATATTTGCCACGTGCATGTTGCTTCTCGATGGCTTTCTCGCCACCGCCAAGGCGAGCCTGTTCGCGCTTGGCGATCAGCTCCTTAATCTTTTCTATTTGTTTGCTCATAATTAATTATTATGTATAGTTTTCTTTTTTTAGAGTCATTGTGAGCTTCTTATGCGCACAAATCGGGGGCAAAGATACGAAAAAAACCGCAGATAGCGTGCTATCTACGGTTAAATATTTAGAATTCTATCAAAATACGTCCATTTATCTGTCTTCCTGTCAGATAGTTGGGTACAGCATACTGCTGACTTGTCACGTCTGTCACCCAGTAATAGCTGTTTACGTTGTCTATACCGAAGAGGTTCAGACAGTCGACTCCCAACCATATATCTTTAAGAAACGACTTTTTGGTGTGTTTGGTGTTATCGTAGAGCAGGTAGCTCATACCGATGTCGGCTCTGCGATAGGATGTCGCTCTGAAGGTGTTGGTCTCCAGTTCGCGGTGAGGAGCCGAGAAGGGGAGTCCGTCTGCAAAGGCCAACTTGAGCGACATTCGCCATCTGTCGCTACCGGGGAAGTAGTCGGTGAAGAATAGGTTCATGGCGTATCTCTGGTCGGTGGGAAGAGGAATGGTCTTTCCGCCCAGTTTCATCTGAGTGTTCATCACCGATAGGCTTATCCATGAGTCGGTGCCAGGTACAAACTCTCCATATAGTTTGAGGTCGAGTCCTGCCGCATGTCCACTGGCTTCGTTACTGCCATAGTAGGTTACCTTTACGTTGTTTACCGAGTAAGGAACCAGGTTGGTTAGAGCCTTGTAGTAGGCTTCTGCAGAGAATTTGAATCGCTGATTTCCCATGCGGAAACGGTAGTCGTATCCTGCAATGAAGTGTATGCTTCGCTGGCTTTTTATCTTCTGATTGAGTGATGCGATGGTTACACCATTGATGGTAGATGTGTCTCTCAGCTCCTTGAAGAAGGGTGCCTGATAGTACAATCCCGCTGCCAGTCGGATGGTGGTATTCTCGCTATATGCAGGGATGATGCCCAGCGAGATGCGTGGGCTGAGTATGGTTTCTTTATTGAAGCTCCACTGACTCATGCGCACGCCATAGTTGAGTGTGAAGTGTGTGTGCCCGCCCTTGCTGGAAAAGCGATAAGTGTCTTGTAGATAAGCCTCTATGCGGTTGGCGTTGAGGGTGTTGCGAGCCTTTAGCGAGTAGATCATCATCAGGTCTTTTCCTGTGTGTGGAACGCTGTAGCCTGCACTATCTCTCATCTCATATTCCACCGAGTTTTCAGAGATATGTTCCTTTTTGTAGGTCAGAGCAGCTTCCATCTCATGGTGTTGTGCCTTGTGTTTGAACATCAACTTGGCACTCAGTACGCGAGCATTTAGGAAGTTGCGTGCGTGTTCAAAGTAAGTTCCCACACCTAAGTTCTCGCTCGTTTCTGTTTGGTCGAGCCAATATTGGCTTTGTATGTCGTATTTCTCTTGTTCCTTGGTGTAGAAAGCGCTACCAATGAGAGAGAGGCTGGTCTTGGGACTGAAGTTTCGGGTGATACCGAGTGTTCCGAAAAAGGTGATGAAACGGTCTTTCTCATGGCCGTCAAAATATACCTTGAAGCTCTTTACGTTCTCCATGGTTCCGAAGGTTGTTTCTCGGTTCTCGGGTTCAAAGTCATAGTGATTATCCGATATGTAGCCTATCAAGTCGAGTTTCCATCTTTGGTTGGGTGTATAACTCAGATAGGTCTGATAGTCCAGATATTTAGGCTTATATTCGCCCTTGGTCTCCATGGAGCCCAGTAGATAGGAAGTCGTCTTGTATCTCACACTATTGAGCCATGACAACTTCCTGGTTCCCAGTCCGATATAGGCATCAGCACCCAGCAGGCTGGCAGCCACGCTGCCCTCTACGATTTGCTTTTTCCCCGTCTTGGGCTTCAGAGTCTTGTAGGTGATATCAAGGGCCGAACTCATCTTATCGCCATACTTTGCAGCATAGCCTCCCGTGGAGAAGCCTATTTTGTCTACCATATATGGATTGATGACAGAAAGTCCCTCCTGTTGTCCGCTACGTACGAGGAACGGACGGAATACTTCCACATTATTTATATATACAGAGTTTTCATCGAAAGCACCGCCACGCACATTATATTGCGAAGACAATTCGCTGTGTGTACTCACGCCTGCTTGTTGCTGGATGAGGTTTTCTATGGCATTGCCGCTGGCTGATGGTACCATCTTGGCATCTTTGGTTTTCAGCTCTTGTGTCTGGCTGGTCTGAATCTTTTCGCCCGTCACCTGTACCTCGTCGATAACGTTCTCTTCAGTATGTAGCACCACCTGTAGTGTCTGCTTACCTCTTGGGCGTCGCAGAATGCGCGTTTTGGTCTTGTATCCTATCATGGAGAACTTCACCACCACACTATCTGCCGACATGAGCTGCATAGAGAATTCACCTCTGAGCGAGGTGAAGGCTATCTTGCCCTGTTTGGCTACCGATACGGTGGCAAGCTCCACGGGATTCATGTCTTGGTCGGTGACTCTTCCTTGAAGCGTAAAACTCTGTGCCACAGCTTGTAACGTTGTGACAGATATGATTGCTAAAAATAAAATGATACGTCTCATTATACATTAAACGTTGAAAAAGGCAATTTATTATGATGGGTGTCTCGTATTTTTTTAGTAATTTTGCATCCGAAACGACCCCATAGCTCCTTTAGGTAAAAAGTAGGTCAACATAAACGACATTCATATAAACAAAAAATCATGTCAACCATTATTTATCCATCACCCATTTTTGGCCCTGTCAATTCACGCCGTTTGGGTGTATCGCTTGGTATTAACCTCATGCCAGCCGACGGTAAGGTATGCTCGTTCGACTGTCTGTATTGCGAATGTGGCTTTAATGCCGATTTCCGCCCCCATAAGAAGCGCCCTACGCGTGAGGAAGTGAGAACAGCGCTCCGCGACGTATTGGCAAAACGCAAGGCTGGTCATGAGCCGCTCGATGATATTACCTTTGCTGGTAATGGTGAGCCAACAGGCCATCCTGATTTCCCTGGCATTATCCAGGACACGATAGCCCTACGCGATGAGTATTTCCAACAAGTTCAGGTGTCGGTGCTCAGCAATGCCACCTATATTTATAAGCCCGAGGTGAGAGAGGCTTTGATGCAGGTGGAGAAAAACATTCTTAAACTGGATACGGTCGATATGGATTACATTCGCAAAGTAGATCGCCCGCAGCAACCCAACTATGATGTAGCTGATGTGATAAAGCACCTCAAGGAGTTTGATGGTCATGTTATCATCCAGACGATGTTTATGCATGGTGACGGCACCGACAATGTTGGCGAATCTTATGTCGCCCCTTGGTTGGAGGCAGTGAACGATATTCGTCCACAGCAAGTGATGGTCTATACCATCGATCGTGAGACTCCCGATAAGCATCTTGTTAAGGCTACCCACGAAGAACTCGATGCTATCAAGGCTCGTGTGGAGGCGTTGGGCATCCCCTGTACGGCAAGCTATTAATCTGCAAGAATCAAGATGAAAGCAAAGAGTAATATATTGATTATTAGCGATATGTGTGGATATGGAAAGGTGTCGGCAGCTGTGCAGATGCCTATTCTTTCCTATATGGGGCATGATGTCTTCAATCTGCCCACCATGCTTATCAGCAATACCTTTCCCTATGGCAAATATGCGGTGATGGAAAGCACAGCATACATGGAGGATGCCATGCAGAAATGGGACGAATTGGGTATACATTTCGATGCTATAACAACAGGTTTTCTTGCTTCCGAAGAGCAGGCGAGAACAGTGGCGCATTATTGTCGCGAACAGGCACAACAAGGGACAGAGATATTTGTAGACCCCGTGATGGGCGACTATGGTCGCCTGTATTCAGGAGCCAACGAAGGAACGGTGCGTTGTATGCAAGAGATGTTGGGTGTGGCTCATCTTAGTTTTCCCAACTATACTGAGGCTTGTCTTTTAGCCGGTGTGCCTTATCAAGAGCAGGGGATTACCACAGATGAAGCCTATGCACTTGTAGATAAACTGCGACAACTTGGTTCGTTGTCGGTTCTTATTACAACCTGTATCGTCGACGGACAGCATGCGGTGGTGGGGTATAATCATTTCACCGACGAACATTTTCTGTTGCCTTACGACGAGATACCCGTACAGTTTCCTGGTACGGGTGACATCTTTTCCAGCATCATAGTTGGGCGATTGAGAGATGGTGACCAACTACGCCATGCCACTCGTACTGCCATGGATATACTGCGCCATTGGATAGATCTCAATAAGGATAATGAGGATAAGAATCGCGGTATTCCTGTAGAGCGACATCTTGCCGACCTATAGACATCTTATTTTTCTGTCATTGTGTCTTTGTTGGCAAGATTTTACGAAGTGTTGGCAAGATATTTTATTTGAAGAAAAGACCCCCAAAAAACGCAAGTACTTGCGATGGTCATCGAAAGTACTTTCAACAGCCAACGCAAGTACTTTCATTGGCACTTGAAAGTACTTTCATTTTTTTGAGGTATTTTTATGACTTCAAGCAAAGTGTGGTTTAACGATTTTAGTTGACCACTTTAAGTTTTATTTATAATATGAGTTGACTCGGTTGTTACTTATTTATAATTCACGTTGACTTACTTCATTTTTAGTCATATTTATTGTTGACTACTGATGTCTATAGCCACAAATAAAGTTACCCTTCATATCTCAACAAAGAAACATTGTGGTGACACGATGACGAACTCAAGAAAAAAGCATCCTGCTGACAAATCGTCGGCAGGATGCTTTTCTTAATGCTTATTTCTTAGAATTGCTTATTTCTATTTTGCTGATTCAAATTCACGTAAGAAGCGAGTATCGTTCTCTGAGAAGAGACGAAGGTCGCTGACGCGGTATTTCAAGTTGGTGATGCGCTCTACGCCCATACCGAAGGCATAGCCCGTGTAGACATTGCTATCGATGCCGCAAGCCTCGAGGTCGTGAGGGTCAACCATGCCACATCCCAAAATCTCAACCCATCCTGTGTGCTTACAGAAGTTACAACCCTTACCGCCACAGATGTTACAAGAAATGTCCATCTCTGCACTTGGCTCAGTGAAGGGGAAGTAACTTGGGCGCAAACGAATCTTTGTGTCAGCACCAAACATCTCGCGTGCAAAGGTAAGGAGTACCTGCTTGAGATCGGTGAAACTTACATTCTTATCTACATACAGACCTTCCACCTGATGGAAGAAGCAGTGGGCACGAGCACTGATAGCCTCGTTGCGATATACACGTCCTGGGCAGAGTACACGGATAGGAGGCTCATGAGTCTCCATATAGTGAGCCTCGTCGCCAGAAGTATGACTACGCAAGACGATATTCTTGGTAACATCATTAGGATCGCTCTGCTCGATGAAGAAAGTGTCCTGCATGTCGCGAGCAGGATGGTCGGCAGCGAAGTTAAGCATTGTGAATACGTGCTTATCGTCGTCAACCTCAGGTCCATGATAGAGCGTGAAGCCCATACGTGAGAAAATATCTATGATCTGATTCTGTACGATGGTGAGTGGATGGCGTGTACCCAATGCCACAGGGTAGGCTGTACGTGTCAAGTCGATATCGTCACTTGAAGAATCAGCTTCTGCGAGTTGCTCTTTCAATCCATTAATCTTGTTTTGTGCAACTTGCTTCAACTCATTGATTTTTACGCCGATAGCCTTTTTCTGGTCGGCTGCCACCGTGCGAAAGTCGGCCATGAGTGCGTTGATTTCACCCTTCTTGCTTAAGTACTTGATGCGAAGCTGCTCTACCTCTTCTGCGTTCTGAGCTGTCAAGGCGCTAACTTCCTTCAAAAGTCCTTCTATTTTTTCTAATAACATAATTCAAGCTTAATTAAGTCTAATTTGAGTGCAAAGATAACATTTTTCGTTCAAAATATGAAATATCTCAAAAGAAATGTGTACTTTTGCATACAAAATTTGAGAATTATAGGTTGGTTTATGAAAAAACTTTCTATTATTGCCGTCTTCATGGCGGTGCTGACCATCATTGGATTTTCTGCTACGGGGTGTGCTGATAAGAAGCCAGCAACGGTTTCCGATTCTGTTGTTGCCGACACGACGCAGACTGATACGCAGGCGGTTGACTCGACAGAGGCTCTGATAGAGGAGACTCCGATGCCAAAGGCTGCAGATGAGTTGTTTGATGATTTTATCTTTAACTTCGCAGCCAACCGTAAACTTCAGTTCAAGAGAGTGCATTTTCCTCTTCCCGTCTATCGCGGAGGCAAGGTTGTCAAGCGTATTGACAAGAAATACTGGCGCATGGAGCATTTCTTTATGCGACAGGATTATTATACGCTGATTTTTGACAATCAGCGCCAGATGAATCTTGTCAAGGACACTACGATCGATCATGTGGTGGTCGAAAAGGTTTTCTTTAAGACGAAAACAGTTCAGCAATTCCTTTTCAATCGTATCAACGGCCAGTGGATGATGACATCGATGAGCTACAAGCCCATGTATTCCAACCTGAATGCCAGCTTCTTGAAGTTCTATGGCTCTTTTGCAACAGACTCTGTCTTCCAGTCGGAGCATTTGCATAATCCTGTCAAGTTTGTAGGTCCAGACCCCGATGATGATTTCAGTACGATGACTGGCGACATCGAGCCTGAGACATGGCCAGCCTTTGCGCCCAAGTTGCCCAGTGGAATGATTTATAATATCATTTATGGACAGAAGTATTCTGAAAGTACTCAGAAAATTTTTGTTATCAGAGGCATCGCCAACGGATTGGAGACAATGCTTACTTTCCGTCGTGTAGAGGGGAAATGGATGCTTATGAAACTGAATATGTAAGTAAAAGGAGTCTTTTCTCCTATTTTATATATAATAGGTGGACTATAATTATTTATTACACCTATTTATATATATATCATGCGCTTATATAAAATTCAAGGTGAGGGATGGTTTATGGCATTGATAATAATTATATTTCCTCAATTCCCGTAATTCTTGAATATAATATATACATGTAACTGAACTTCGCATATTAGGAAGTTAAGGATTTAAGACGTATGTCTTGCTGCTTAAAACTACGTCAAAAAGACTATTGTCTTAACTCCTCAACGACCATAGGGAGCGATAACTCCTTTAACTTCTGAACTTGCAAAACTTGAATAAAATATAGGAGAAAAAGTCTTCAACAAGACTCAGAGTAAACAATGAAAGATATACGTAATTACAGTCTGTTGGGGCACAACACTTTTGGCATTGATGCCCGTTGTCGCCGTTTTGTGGAGTACACCACAGTGGAGGAAGCCCGTGAAGTGGCAGTTTCTTTGAATGATGCAGATGAACCCTTGCTTTTGTTGGGTGGTGGCAGTAACCTGCTGCTAACCAAGGATTATCCAGGAACGGTGCTTCATTCTGCCATCCGAGGCATCACTATTGTAGCTGATGATGGTGATAAGGTGCTGCTGAAGTGTGGTAGTGGTGAAGTCTTCGACGACGTGGTGGCTTATGCCGTAGAGCATGGCTTCCATGGTGCCGAGAATCTCTCGTTGATACCAGGCGAGGTGGGCGCCAGTGCCGTGCAGAATATTGGTGCCTATGGAGCAGAGGCCAAGGATATCATCAGTGAAGTGGAAGCGGTAGAGATAGCAACAGGTAATGTTGTGGTGCTATCGAATGCAGATTGTGGATATGGTTATCGTCAGAGTCGATTTAAGCAAGAATGGCACAACAAGTATCTCATAACCCATGTTGTCTATGCCCTTTCTCGCACCTTTGTCCCTGCACTCGAATATGGTAATATCCTCTCTTCGTTGGCGACTAAGGGAATCTCAAAACCCACAGCAACAGAGTTGCGCGAAGTAATCATAGAGATACGCAAGGCTAAGTTGCCCGACCCGGAAGAGCAGGGTAATGCAGGAAGTTTCTTTATGAATCCTATTGTAGGTAAGGCGAAATACGACGAGCTGGCAGTTCTTTATCCAGGTATGCCTCATTACACCATCGATGCAGCCCACGAAAAGATTCCAGCAGGCTGGATGATAGACCAGTGTGGTTGGAAGGGAAAGAGTCTGGGCCGTGCTGGAGTTCACGATAAACAAGCGTTGGTGCTGGTCAATCGTGGTGGTGCGACAGGAGCAGAGGTTGTAAAGCTTTGCCAAACAATCCAACAAGATGTGAAGAACCGATTTGGTATAGATATCTATCCTGAAGTAAATATATTCTGATAATACGCGAAGAAAGATATGTTGAAGGTAACACTATTGGGGACAGGCACTTCGGCAGGTGTCCCCACGTTGGGGTGTCACTGCGAGGTTTGTTGCAGTAGCAACCCTAAAGACAACAGGTTGCGCAGTGCAGCTATGATAGAGACAGCAACGACTCGCATCCTGATAGATGCCGGTCCCGATATTCGTCAACAACTGCTCAGGGTGCCTTTCCGTAAAATAGATGGCGTGCTGATTACTCATAAACATTACGACCATGTGGGAGGAATTGATGATCTGCGTGGCTTTTGTGTTTATGGAGACATCGAAGTCTATGGCGATGCTGATGTGACGAGCTCGCTTCCTGTCACCATGCCTTATTGTTTCCCATCTTCATCTGAGAGCCTTTATCCTGGAGCTCCCAAGTTGCAGTTGCACACCATTCGTCCACACCTTATATATAAAATAGGTGACATAGAGTGGATGCCCATCCGAGTGATGCATGACAAGATGCCTATTTTAGGTTACCGTTTCGGTAAGTTTGCTTACATTACAGATATGAAGACTATAGCAGATGAAGAATTGCATTATTTGCAAGGAGTAGAAATACTTGTCGTCAATGCCTTGAGATTTGACAAACCCCATCATAGCCATCAGTTGGTGGACGATGCAATACGTTTTTCCAAGAGAATAGGAGCCAAGAAAGCATATTTCACACACGTAACACATGATATAGGACTGCACGAAGTCGCCAATGAACGATTACCCGAAGGTTTTAGTTTTGGTTACGATGGATTGGTAATAGAGGTGTAGGGAAGGAATAGTAAAAAATGCGAGAAAAGTGTTAAAAAAAGGCTGTTCCCGAACACATTAAAAACTTTAACCTTTGTTAGCAGTTTGTAAGTGACTGATTAATAGGTGTTTATAAAATAGTTACAAAAAGCCCCTAAAAAAAGTCACAAAAAAAAGAACAACGTATTGAAAAAATACTTACCTTTGCATCGTTTTAATAAACAAATGATTGTTTTACAGATTTAAAAAGCAAAGAAAAATGAAGAAATTAGTTTTGATGTTCGTAGCTGTTGCAGCTATCTCTTTCGCATCTTGCGGTGGTAACACAAAGTCAAATGCAGATTCTGCAGATTCAGTAGACACAACTGCTGTTGATACAGTTGACACTGCTACTGTTGATACAGCTACTGTTGACTCAGTAAAGTAATTTAGAATTACTTACGAACGAAAAATGAGAGAAACACCGCTGGACCTTTGGTCTGGCGGCTTTTTCGTTTATATACACCAAACTTTTTTATGATAGACACAAGCGCATTCCAAGGCAAAAAGGCTGCTTATTATACATTAGGCTGTAAGCTTAACTTTTCGGAAACTTCTACTTTTGGTAAATTGCTCGAAGATATGGGTGTAATAACAGCCCAGAAAGGAGAGCAAGCAGATATCTGTTTGATTAATACGTGTTCGGTAACCGAAGTTGCCGATCATAAGTGCCGTCAGGCTATTCATCGCATGGTGCGCCATAATCCTGGTGCTTTCGTTATCGTGACAGGCTGCTATGCGCAGCTGGAGTCGGAGAATGTGAGTAAGATAGAGGGTGTGGACCTGGTGTTGGGAGCCAATGAGAAGGCGCATCTGATACAGTATCTCAGTGACGCTTGGGCACATAAATATGCACAGGAGACCAAGGCTGCTGAAGGTGGTGGAGATGCGTTGCACGAGCATCATAGTGTCAAGACGAAGGATATAAAAAGTTTTCAGCCTTCTTGCTCACGAGGCAACCGCACGCGTTACTTCCTAAAGGTGCAGGATGGGTGTAATTATTATTGCACTTATTGTACCATTCCCTTTGCGCGTGGCAACTCGCGCAATCCAAGCATAGAATCGCTTGTAGATCAAGCCCGTGAGGCTGCCAACGAAGGCGGAAAGGAAATCGTCATCACGGGTGTCAATATTGGTGACTTCGGGCAGACTACCCATGAGCGATTCCTTGATTTGGTAAAGGCGCTCGACCAGGTGGATGGAATTCAGCGATATCGAATATCCAGTTTGGAGCCCGACCTGTGTGATGACGACTTGATAAATTATTGCGCAGAGAGTCGTGCCTTCATGCCCCATTTTCATATACCGCTGCAGAGTGGTAGCGACGAGGTGCTTAAACTGATGCATCGTCGTTATGACAAAGCACTCTTTGCCCATAAGGTAAACCTCATCAAAGAGAAGATGCCTGATGCCTTTATTGGTGTCGATGTGATGGTGGGGTGTCGTGGTGAAACACCCGAATGTTTTGAGGAGTGTTACGAGTTCTTGAAGAGTCTGCCTGTCACGCAACTTCATGTGTTCCCTTATTCGGAACGTCCAGGTACGGCAGCTCTCCGTATTCCCTATGTAGTAAGCGATCGCGACAAGAAGCTACGCTCTAAGCGTCTGCTCGAACTGAGCGATGAGAAAACCCAAGCATTCTATGCTCAGTATATAGGAACAGAAGCCGAGGTGCTCTTTGAGAAGGCACCGCGTGGCAAGGCTATGCATGGTTTTACCAAGAACTATGTGCGGGTGGAACTTTCGTCCGCGTTGGCAAAAGAAGAATACGATAATCAACTTATCAGGGTGCGTCTGTGTGATTTCAATCACGACAAAACAGCCCTCAAAGCAGAGATTCTGTAAGGAATGAATTATTACAACGACTTTGGTACGTGGATACGTAAGCAGTTTCCATTTCGAGTGCAAAAGATATCCATCGACGCAGGATTCTCCTGTCCCAATAGGGATGGGAAGATATCCAGCGGTGGTTGTACCTATTGTGACAACCGAACCTTTAACCCGAGTTATTGTGATCGCAAGAAGACCATTACAGAGCAGCTGGAAGAGGGAAAACGCTTCTTTGCCAAGAAATATCCAGACATGAAGTTTTTGGCTTATTTTCAGGCATATACCAACACCTATGCAGAAGTAGAAGCCTTGCAGAGTATGTACGAGGAGGCTTTGCGTGTGGAGGATGTTGTGGGTATAGTCATCGGCACGCGTCCTGACTGTGTAAGCGACGAGTTGCTTGATTATTTGGAAGAACTGAATAAGCGTACCTTTGTCTTGGTGGAGTATGGTATAGAGACTGCCAATGATGCTACTCTGCGACGTATCAACCGCGGTCATGACTTTGCTTGTAGCAGGAGGGCTGTAGAGCAGACTCATGCACGAGGCATTCTTACAGGTGGACATATCATCATCGGACTCCCAGGCGAAGATGCCGAAGAGAGTCTACGACAAGCTCCTATCATTTCTTCGTTGCCCCTTGACATTTTGAAGATTCATCAAATGCAGATTATCAAGGGCACCAAGTTGGCTCAGCAGTATGCAGAGCAGCCTTTTCATGTCTATACGGTGGAGGAATATATCGATGTTATTGTGAGGTATATTTCGCTTCTTCGCAAGGACATGGTATTGGAGCGTTTTGTAAGTCAGTCGCCTGCTCATCTGCTTATTGCACCCAAATGGGGACTGAAGAATTATGAGTTTACCAACTTGCTCAACAACAGGTTGAAGCAGGAAAACGGCATAATATCATTATAAAAACTTAATTCTTTGGCACAGATATCCTGTTTGTGCCTGATAATTTGTATATTTGCTCATTGATATGGCAAAGGTAGCAATCGTAATATTGAATTGGAACGGACAGAAGATGTTGGCAAAATATCTTTCTGGCGTTGTGGAGTATTCTCGACAGGATGCAGAGGTGTGGGTGGCAGACAATAGTTCTACCGACGGCTCTATGCATCTGCTCGAAACACAGTATCCACAAGTGAAAACTATAGTCCTGGAGCAGAATTTTGGCTTTGCAGAAGGATATAATCGAGCATTGAAACAGATAGAGGCAGAATATTATGTGCTTCTCAATAGTGATGTGGAGGTAACGCATCACTGGCTTACACCGCTCATCGAGTTTATGGATAGTCATCCGCAAGTGGCAGCTTGTCAGCCTAAACTGTTGGCGGAATACGACCGAGATAGTTTTGAATATGCTGGTGCTTGTGGTGGATTCTTAGATCGGTATGGTTATCCATACTGTAGAGGTCGTATCTTTGAAACCGTGGAGTGCGACAATGGACAGTATGATTATCAACAGGAAGTGTTGTGGGCTACGGGTGCGTGCATGATGATTCGTGCCAAAGACTATTGGGACTCTGGCGCACTCGATGGTCGCTTCTTTGCTCACAATGAAGAGATAGACCTCTGTTGGCGTTTGCGCCTAATGGGGCGCAAGATATACTGCATACCAGAGAGTGAAGTGTATCATGTGGGAGGTGGAACGCTTCCCAAGAGCAATCCTATGAAGACTTACCTGAATTTTAGAAATAATCTTACCATGCTTTACAAGAATCTGAACGACAGTGAGTTAAAGCATGTGATGAGGGTAAGGTGGTTCTTAGACTATCTGGCAGCCTTTGAGATGCTGATTCTGAAACGTAATTGGGGTGATTTTAAGGCCATCTTCCGTGCGCGAAAGGCATTCAAGGCATGGCGACAGGAATTTGCGGAGGACCGACAGAAGATTCAGGCTCAAAGAGTGGAAGGTGTTATTCCGCAAATCTATAATGGCTCTATCTTGTGGCAGTATTATGCCAAGGGGAGGAAAGTCTTCTCTAAGTTGTAATAACTAAGGGATATAGTAGGTTGGTAAGAGAGAACCTACGTTATCGGCATCTTCACTTGCCTTTGTACAGTAAAAAAAAAGTATAACAAACTACAAAATAAAATCTAAGATGAAGAAAAATCTATTCATGTTGCTGGCTGCGTTTCTTTGTTTGGGGACGCACGCCCAAGCTCCGATTCATGTGACGGTGACCAATCCGTCAAAGGAGGTACGCAAGGATGTGCCTGTGGTTATTGATATCCGTCAATGGGGGGATGTGCGCAAAGCTGTTGTTATGGTAGACGGCAAGGAGATTCCTTCGCAGTTGGATGACCTTGATCGTGATTGTGTAAACGACGAACTCTGTTTTCTTGTCGATCTTGATAAAAAGGAGAGTAAGGAGGTAAGCATGCAGTTGTTTGGAGAAGGCGAACAGGCTGACTATCCTGCCCGTACCTTTGCCGAACTTGTGTTGCCGAGTCGAAATAAAAAATTGGCTAAGAATCAGCAAGATATCTATATGCGCAGCATCTCCTTCGATAAGAAGACCAAAGACCCTTATCATTATGTACATTCTCATGGCGTATGTTTTGAGAGCGAATTGGTGGCAATGCGCATCTATTTCGACCACAGACAAACCATCGACCTTTATGGTAAGGTAAATAAGGGATTGGTTATTCGCGACACGCAGTTCTATCCATCCGAAGAACAGCTGAAAGCAGGTTCGGGTGATGATTGCCTTTGGGTGGGCAATACCTATGGCTTGGGTGCCCTTCGTGGCTGGGATGGACAAAATCAAGTGCTACTGACAGATGTGATGTATCGAGAGCAGAGGGTTATCTCCGAAGGCCCCGTAAGAGCCATCGTAGAGGTAGTAGACAATGGTTGGACTCCAGCTCCTGGACTAAAGCCTGTCAATGCCACTATCCGCTACACCATCTATGCGGGACATCGCGATTTTGATGTGGATGTGTTCTTCAATAAAGATGTGTCTGACTATCAGTTTGCCACAGGGTTGATCAATGTGAAGGGATCGAGCGAGATGACTGATGGGAAGGGTTTGCGAGGTTGTTATGGCAGTGACTGGCCTACGGGCAAGGACGACGGCAAGCACAAGTTGGAGACCGTGGGGTTGGGTATTTATGTACCACAGGCAGCATTGGTGAAAGAGATGCCTGCCAACAAAGATTGTTACACACAGGTGGTTCGTCCTTCGGGCAACAAGCTGAGCTATAAGTTGGCTTATACCAGTGCCAATGAGACTTATGGTTTCAAGGGCGAAAAAGAATGGTATCGCTGGCTGAAAGACTGGAAGAAACAGAACGAAGAACCCGTGCAGGTTTATTGTAAGATACGCTAATGACTACACAAAAGAGCCATAATGAGCAAAAATACACTCTTTTTGTTCTTTATGGCTCTTTTTGTTTAAAAATATTAGCAAAAACGCTTTGTTTTTATCACATTTTTTAGTATTTTTGCACACGTAATGTTAATAGATAGCGACAAAGTGAAAAATATTTTTAAATATACCCAACTGTTGGCGGCGATCCTGCTTATTTGTTCGGCTTGCGAATTTAAGTTTAAGCCGAATGAAGAAATGGATACTGCTGTACTCTCGGTACAGCGTTACGACCGTTTGGAAAGCCGTTATCTCACTACTGGTGACTTCTCTGCCTTGCAGCAGATGAACACCGATTATCCAATAGAAACTCGTACGCTCATAGAGAAGATGCTCCAATTGGGCACGGTTACAGACGCCAATATCAGCAATCGCTTCTTGATGTTCTATCAAGATTCCACGCTGCAGACACTCATTGCTGATGCTGAGGCAGAATATGCCAATATGGATGACATCAACAAGCAGCTCAAGAAATCCTTCGAGCGCTTGAATGCTTGGCTGCCCGAGTTGCAGCATCCATCTTTCTATGCGCAGATAGGAGCGCTCGACCAGAGCATTGTCGTGGGTGAGCATTCTGTAGGCATCTCGCTGGATAAGTATATGGGAAGCGAATATCCCTTATACAAAAAATTCTATTCCTCTCAGCAGCGAGCTTCTATGACACGCTCTTATATTGTACCAGATTGTCTTACTTTCTATCTGTTGAGCATTTATCCTATGGATGATTTTGAGAGTCGTTCGCAGCTTGACAGAGACTTGCACATGGGCAAAATCATGTGGGTAGCCAATAAAGCGCTTAACAAGGAGATCTTTACCAGCAGTTATATAAAGACCATTGGAGGCTATATGAAGCGCAATCCCAAGATGACAGTTCGCCAGTTGCTTGAGAGTAAGGACAATTCTCCTATCAAGGCGCTGCACAAAGACTGATTATGAAAAAACTGATTATACTTATCGCAACCTTTATGATGGTGTCATCTATTCAGGCAGCTAAGAAATTAGACTTGAAAGAAATTACTACGGGTAGTTTTGCTGCTTCTTATGTGAGTGGTGTTAATCCGATAGAGGGCACCGACCTATATGCTTCCATTAGTAAGGATGGCAAGCAAATCGTGAGTTATTCTTTTAAGACAGGCAAACAGGTGGCTGTCTTGTTTGATGCTGAAGTCTGTAAGGCTCCTTTTCAGACGATTGATGGCTATGTGTTGAGTCCTGACGGCAAGCGATTGCTTGTCTTGACCAAGCGTAAGAGTATCTATCGCCGTTCGTTCACAGCAGAATATTTCATTTACGACCTTGCCGGCAAGTCTTTGATTAAGCTGTCTGAAGGTGAGAATCAGCAGGTGGCTACTTGGTCGCCCGACTCGCGCCATGTGGCTTTTGTGCGTGAGAATAATCTCTTTATTACTGATGGTAAGAAGGAGGTTCAGGTAACGACCGACGGCAAGTTTAACGAAGTGATTAATGGCATTCCCGACTGGGTGAACGAAGAGGAGTTTGGTTTCAACAAGGCCTTTGCCTGGAATGCTGACGGAACGGCTCTGAGCTGGATTCGCTATGATGAGTCGAAGGTGAAAACTTACTCTCTGCAGTTGTTCTGTGGACAAAAACCTGCGTTGACAGATAATACTGATTATCCCGGAGAATACTCTTATAAGTACCCCAAGGCTGGACAAGATAATTCTGTGGTGAGCCTATGGAGCTATGATGTGAAAAACCAGACCACGGCTCGTATGAATGTCCCCTTAGCCACCGATGGCTATATTCCACGTCTTAAGCCTGCTCCTGATGCCAAGAGCATGATAGCCTTTACGATGAATAGACATCAGGATGAGTTGAATCTTTATTCTTTCAATCCTTTCACTGGAGAAGCTCAGTTGCTCATCAAGGAGAGTGTTCCCAAATATGTGAAGGAAGAGGTGGTGGAATGGACGTATGTGGGCAATCGATATATCTTGCTTCCAAGCGATCGCGATGGATTCATGCACCTCTATCTCTATGATATCCGTGGCAAACTGATAAAACAAGTAGAAAAAGGTGACTATGAAGTGACGGATGTCTATGGTATGAATGAGAAGACGGGTGACATCTTTTTCCAGGCCTGCATGTTAAGTCCTCACGACCGACAGGTGTATGTGGCGCATGCCAATGGCAAGATAGAACGACTCACCAACCAGAGTGGCAACAACGCTGCTGTCTTCTCAGGTGATTATCGTTATTTCTTTAACACTTGGAGCAGTTATAGTCATCCTTATGTCTTTACTTCGCGTACCAATCGTGGAAAGGTGGTAAGAGTGTTGGAGGACAATCAGGAACTACTCACCAAGGTGTCACAATACAATTGGGGAAAGCGAGAGCCTTTTACTTTTACTACTTCCGAAGGAGTGGTGCTGGATGGCTGGATGGTGAAGCCGCTTGATTTTGATCCTAATAAGCAATATCCTGTTATCCAATTCCAGTATTCTGGCCCCGGCAACCAACAGGTAATGGATGCGTGGAGTACAGGTAGCATGGGTAATGGTGGAGCCTTCGACTATTATCTGGCACAAGAAGGATTTATCGTCGTATGTGTGGATGGTCGTGGTACAGGTGGTAGAGGTGCAGACTTTGAGAAATGCACCTACTTGCGCTTAGGCGACCTGGAGGCGAAAGACCAGGTAGAGACAGCTTTGTATTTGGCTGGACTTCCTTTTGTAGACAAGCAGCGCATAGGTATCTGGGGCTGGAGCTTTGGAGGCTTCTGTACGTTGATGAGTATGAGCGAGGGTCGCCCTGTATTCCACGCGGGCGTGTCGGTGGCTCCTCCTACAAACTGGCGTTACTACGACACGGTGTATACGGAGCGCTATATGCGCACACCACAGGAGAATGTTGATGGTTATCTCACCAATCCGATAGAGCGTGTAGGCAACTTGCATGGTGCTTTGCTGCTTTGTCATGGTATGGCCGATGACAATGTGCATCCACAGAATGCCTTCGAATATTCAGAGGCACTGGTGCAAGCTGACAAAGACTTTAAGGAGATGTTTTATACCAACCGAAATCATGGCATACATGGTGGCAATACACGTCATCATCTGTTGCGCCAAATCGTGAATTGGTTTGATGAACATTTAAAATAAGCTGATGGCTGCCTTCTGTAAAAGGAGGCAGCATGGGCTAAACATAAAGATAATAAGGAAATATGAAAGCAAAAACTGGATTTAGTCTTCGTACTGTCTGTGGGGAAAATATTCTTGTGGCAGAGGGAGAAGAGAATATAGACTTCAGCAATATCATCAGTATGAATGAAAGTTCTGCTTATTTGTGGAAAAACATTCAGGAAAGGGAGTTTGAAGTAAGCGACTTGGTAGATTTGCTGATGGCAGAGTATGAGGTGGATGAAGAAACTGCGAGCCGTGATGCTCAACTGTTAGCCGAACAATGGAAACAGGCTGGGATATTGGAGTAGACCAAACTATAGCCGACACATAGAGAAATCTTTTTCTCTATGTGTGTCTTTACATATACTTATACCGTACCCCACAGCGGAATCCAGATTTTGCGATAAAAGGCCAGCAAATACCTTCGACATGGATCCAGCGCAGTCCAGATGGAAGAATAGATTCTCCATTTTCTGCCGTCAATCCTGTCGAGTGTTTGCCGGCCTTTTCTGTAAAATCCCACAGCGACCGCTTTGACATCCTGCATATTGCAACTCTCAGTGCAGAGATTGCCATCGCCTTTCAGTGTCACCTGTTCTCCTTCTATCTTGATGATGCGGTGTAGCACATACTGACGCTTATTGATTTCTGCCAATACGGGTTCGCCCACATGATATTCAGCACGTTTGGCAAGTAAAGCCTTGTCACGCTTATCTTCCAGGAAAGGACGCATAGAAAATCCTCTGAGCTGTAGGGTAACGGTATGTCCCTCGTCAAGCAACTTGACGATTTCTGGAAGAAATTGTGCATTGGGGAATTGTATTTCCGTTACTTTTATAATCTGCTCTTTCATGTTTAATTGTTTAGGGGTGTTTACATCTTTCTGATGGCTTGGTTGCATATGATGGCAGCCTCTCGATTGGGTAGGCAGTGCAGCGTGTAGATGTCGGCAATCTCGATGATGCGGGTGATGGTGTTACAGATGTTGTTAAAGATATCGATATCCCATTTCATCGAAGAGCACGAGGGAAGTAGGGAAGCAAAAGCTTCTGTCGGCGATAGTCTTTCTATCCAATTATCTTGTGCGCGGTCTATGCGTGTGATGGCACCAAGTTTTGCTTTCACGTTGCGATAGCAAGGTGTCTTGCCACTCCACGGACTACCATATATATAAGGTATACCGTCGATGATGCGTACGATGGGGTTGTCGTCGTTCATCAAGTCGCATCCAGGCAGATAGCGCAACCACATGCTCACCTGTGTGCTCTTTCCCGTTCCGCTCTTTGCTATGAAGGCATAACCATATCCGTTCTGTCTCACCAGTGATGCGTGTATCAAGAGGGTATTCATCTTGCTTCCTGCGAAAGCAAAAATCAGCATGAGCGCATTATTGAGTCCGAAGTTTCGCATATTGAAGTTGCCGTTCAGGGCGCATCGGCAGTCGTTGAAGTCTTTGTTGGTTTGCAATAAGCAACAGGCATTGCCATGAATATCCTTGATGATATATTGATATCCACCATTGTCGAGCTTATCGACGATGGTATCTCCGTTGCCAGTATCGAAAGATCTAATGCGTTTTCGTTTATCTTTGGGGTAGGGGTGTAGACAATCGTCTACGGTGAGTTGAAAAAAAAGTTGACCCTTCAGATGTTCTACTCTGAAGGGTTCTAAAGAAGGTATGAGGTGCATGCCGTTATATCGCGATTCGGCAAAGCAAATCTTGATGTCGAGTTCGGCAATGCTAAAAAACATTTCACTCTGCATTACGTTGCTTTTTCTTTTGTTGCTTTAGGGCTTTCTTTGCCTTGATTTTCTTGGCTGGTTTTTGCTCTACAGTTTCTTCGTTGCTGTCATAGGGCTTGATACCAGAGAAAACAAAGCGATCCATGCCGATCAGCTTCACCTGATATTTAGAGCTTGCTCCTTCCTTGATGCCGCTCTTACTCTTTGTCTTCTTGGGCTGCGCACTATATTTGTTACGCATCTTGTTGTATTTCTTGGTAAGCTTCTTCAAGTTTTTGTCATAGCTCACCATACAGGTGGGGTGTTTATAACCTTCGTTCTGTAAGAAGTCGCGCAACTGGTAGGAGTAATCTTCTCTGCCCACGAGGAAGTTGTTCTTGCTATTGAGCCATGCAGAGTCAACAGCCTGCACATCGGTAAAGCATACGATAGAATCGTTGAATGAAGATGCAAAGCCGAAGATATAGATTCGCTTCATATCGTTCTTGGCTTGCATGCTGATAGCGATGAGTAGGGTGGCAGCAATCGCTGCAAATAGTGATTTTGTAAGTTTCATTTTTTTGTTTCTTCTGTTATAGAAATATGTCTTATTGTCCTAAGTAGGATTTCAGCGTTTTACTTTTAGTGTTATGTCTCAACCTGCGAATAGCTTTCTCTTTGATTTGTCTAACTCTTTCGCGAGTGAGATTATATTTATCTCCGATTTCTTCAAGCGTCATCTCGGACGTGCCGATGCCAAAGAATGCCTTGATTACCTTTTTCTCTCTGTCGTTCAAGATATCGAGAGCGCGGCTAATCTCTGCGCGGAGCGACTCCATGTCCAACTCGTTGTCGGTAGCAGGTGAGTCGTTATTGGGCAAGATGTCCAGCAGACTATTGTCATCGCCTTCGGCAAAAGGAGCGTCCATGCTCACATGGTGCGTGTTCATCTTCATGGCGTCGGCTATCTTCTCTTCAGGAAGGTCTATGCGGTCGGCCATTTCCTCTACACTGGGTCTGCGCTCGTTTTCTTGCTCAAACTTGTTGAGCTCTCGCGCAATACGATTCACACTTCCCACCTGGTTTAGTGGGAGGCGTACGATGCGGCTTTGTTCTGCTATGGCCTGCAAAATGCTTTGTCTAATCCACCAGACTGCGTATGATATGAACTTGAATCCTCTTGTTTCGTCGAATTTCTCGGCAGCTTTTATCAAGCCCAGGTTTCCTTCGTTGATAAGGTCGGGCAAACTGAGTCCTTTGTTTTGGTATTGTTTGGCTACCGAAACAACAAATCTCAAGTTGGCTTTTGTCAACCTTTCAAGCGCCTTGCGGTCTCCCTTCCTGATTTGCTGAGCCAATTCCACTTCCTCATCTACGGTAAGCAGGTCTTGGTGTCCGATTTCTTGAAGGTATTTTTCAAGTGATGCACTCTCTCTGTTGGTTATCGACTTTGAAATTTTAAGTTGTCTCATGGTTAGTATTATTTTTATTCGTAGATGCAAAAATACGCTTTTTTGTGGAAATGAGCAAAAAAATAGCAGATATTTTCTCAAATACCTGCTATATTTTTATTGATAGGTTGTTTTTCCTTATTATTTATCACTTCCGACTGCAGTGTTAATCTTTTTGCAGTGGTACAGCGAAGTATGACTTCTTGCCAGTAGGCCAAATGCCTTGGATGTAGAGCACTGGTTCCTTGCTGGTAGAAGCGCTCTTAACAGCTTTTTGTAGATCCTCGAGTGAAGTGATGTTGGCATCGTTCACACGCTGGATGATGAGGCCGCGAGAGATACCACCATCCTTCAGTGCACCTGTTCCCACCTTGGTTACTTCCACACCATAGTTGATGCCCAACTGCTTTTTCTGTGCTTCGGTGATGGGGCGGAAGGTGCCTCCCAATACGTCGAGGTCTGCACTCTTGATGACAGAGGTGTTGCCCTGAGCATTCTTCAGCGTAATCGTCTTGTTGAAGTTCTTCTTGTTGCGTAAGTAGGTAATGGTCATCTTATCGCCAGGGCGTTTGCCGTTGAGAGCCTCCTGGAGTTCTGCCATCTTGGTCACCTTTTTGCCATCCACCTTGGTGATGACGTCACCCTCTTTCAGACCAGCATCAGCACCATTGCCGTCTTCGTCTACCTTGGCGATGTAAACACCCTCGTTGGTGCCTAAGTCAACCTCCTTGCCATTATCTTTCTGTGCGTTGATGTAGTTAAGAACATCGCTGCCCTGTATGCTGAGCATTACGCGCTGTACGCTACCATATTTCTTCAGGTCGTCAACGACCTTGTTCATGATAGAAGTAGGGATGGCAAAACCGTAGCCTGAGTATGAGCCTGTTTGTGAGTAGAGCATTGCGTTGATGCCCACCAACTCGCCCTGGGTGTTGACCAGTGCGCCACCTGAGTTGCCTGCATTGATGGCAGCGTCGGTCTGTATGAAACTCTCCACGCCATTGGCACCGAGAGAACGAGCCTTGGCAGAGATGATACCTGCTGTGACGGTATTGTTCAGTCCGAAGGGGTTGCCCACTGCAATAACCCATTCGCCTACCTTCACGTTGTCGCTATTTGCGATAGGAAGAGTAGGGAGGTCTTTGCCGTTGACCTTGATAAGGGCGAGGTCTGTGCTTTTGTCTGTGCCGATGATGCGAGCTGAGAACTCACGATTGTCGTTGAGTGTGACTGTCAGTTCGTCGGCTCCCTCTACTACGTGATTGTTGGTTACGATATAGCCATCACTGCTGATGATAACACCAGAGCCTGTAGCCTCTCTTTTAGGAGTCTGTACCTTCTGCTTGCGGGTGCCACCCTGTCCTCCGTTAGGATTACCAAAGAAACCGAATGGGTCGAAGAATCCACCGAATGGGTCGCTCTGTACATCGACCGTTTGTACTTTAGAGTTTTGAACATATTTAATGTGAACCACGGCAGGCAGTGCCTTTTCTGCCGCATAGGTTAGGTCTACAGGCTGCCCTGGAGCTGCAGATGTTGTAGAAGGTGCAGCTGCTGCATGAACTTTCATAAATGTACCTGCTGAGAATGCGAGTGAGCTGACGCAAAGCACAGCCAAAACGTATTTACTTACTTTTCTCATAATGTATAATTTTTTGTGTTGTTAATTTTAATGTTTATTGTTGCTGGTGTGTCCAGTTTATTTCGATTGCAAATATAGGCGCAAAAAACGAGAAACAGTCAAATATACATCGTTTTTTATCCCGTTTTAACAATCTAAATTAACATATTAACGGCTCTTAAACAAGAATACTGCTAAATTTACAATTATTCAGTACTTGAAAGTAAAAAGATAATTATGTATATCAAACTAAATAAGCTTTAACTCTAAAAAAATATTAACCAAGTCATGTCTTTTCTTCCGAATCTTGATGTCATTTAAAGCATTAAAGGAGATGAAAAGCAAGTGATGAAATATAAAAAAGGCAGGAATAATATGATAGTTTGAAAAGTTTTTTGTATCTTTGCACATCAGTAAGTATGTTAGTTAAAGCAGTGCCCCGGCGTGTCGCTGGTCTTCATGGTAAGACGAGAGGAAAGTCCGGGCAGCGCAGAGCATCCCACTTCCGAAAATAGAAGCTATTGGTGACAGTAGGTGTAGGCAGAAGAAAATAACCGCCATGCTTGTCTTTATGGATAGGCAGGGTAAGGGTGAGAAGGTGGTGTAAGAGACCACCAGGTGACGGGTGATCGTCATGCTGTGTCGGCTGGGAGCTGTAAGCTCATGTAAACCGCAGATAGAGGGCTGCTCGCCCGAGTGTCTTTGCGACAGCTGTGGAGGGTAGAGTGCTCAAGCCTTGAGGTGACTCAAGGATTAGATAAATGACATGCACCTGCACCTTGGTGCAGGGACAGAACTCGGCTTATAGGGGCACTGCTTTTTTTTTAAAATATTATCATCTAACAATTATGAATATCAGAGAACCAGAAAAGCAAATCCTAAACGATTTTGAGCATAAAGTAACCAACAAAATCAAGTTGTATGGCAATTATCCCAATTTTCCTAAGATGGAAAACTATGGCATTGAGGGTATGGAATTGGATGATTATCTTTTCGACAAGCAAGCCATTCTTGATATGGGAGGAAGCAGTCGTCACAAGTTGACGGTGGGTGGCATCATAACTTTGTTGCCTGTCATCGTTTTGTCGGCATTCCCTGATAGCGCATACATCTATGGCAAGATGGGTACTACGGTTTTGGCCATCGCCATCGGTCTGATGTTGGCATTATGCCTTTATGCCGTGCTGAAAGCTGTGATTCGCTTTCGTCTCGCTCGCCATGAAGACTTGAAGTTTGAAACTTACATCAAAGCAGTTTTGTTCTATCAGCCCCGAATGTAGTGCTGATTAAACGATTTTATGTGAAGTGTACAGAAAACTATAGGTAGCAAAACGTCAGTTATTGATGGTAGTGTCTCTATGGTGTGTCTCGATTATTTTTTTTATTTTGCATATAAAAAAATCCTGACTTCCTAATAAAGAAGTCAGGATTTTAATTGTCGTTATATTTTTGTATTCTCTTTCTTATACGATACCCTGAGCCATCATAGCCTTAGCTACCTTCAAGAAACCAGCCACGTTGGCACCCTTAACGTAGTTAACGTAGCCATCGGCCTCGGTACCATACTTCACACAGTTGGCGTGAATGTCGTTCATGATTTCGTGGAGTTTAGCATCTACCTCCTCACGACTCCATTTCAAGCGTTCAGAGTTCTGGCTCATCTCAAGACCAGATACAGCTACACCACCTGCGTTGGCAGCCTTACCAGGAGCGTAGAGAATCTTAGCGTCCTGGAATACCTTGATGGCTTCAGGAGTGGTAGGCATGTTAGCACCCTCGCTTACTGCGAATACGCCGTTGGCAACCAGTGCCTTTGCTGCTTCCTCATTGATCTCATTCTGAGTAGCTGATGGGAGAGCGATGTCGGCCTTTTCAAACCAAGGTTTAGCTCCCTCAACATATTTTACGCCATATTTCTCAGCATATTCCTTAATACGGCCACGCTCTACATTCTTGAGTTCCATGATGTAGTCGAGCTTCTCGCGGTCGATACCATCTGGGTCATAGATATAGCCGTCAGAGTCGGAGCATGTAACAGGCTTAGCACCTAACTGGAGTAGTTTCTCCATGGTGTATTGAGCTACGTTACCAGAACCTGATACCAATACTGTCTTGCCCTTGATGTCGATGTTCTTTGTAGCAAGCATATTGCAGAGGAAGTAAACGTTACCATAACCTGTAGCCTCAGGACGGATGCGTGAACCACCAAACTCTTGACCCTTGCCTGTCAGGACACCCTGGAACTGGTGTGTCAACTTCTTGTACATACCGAAGAGGTAACCTACCTCACGACCACCTACACCGATGTCGCCTGCAGGAACGTCCTCGTCTGGACCCATATGGCGATAAAGCTCAGTCATGAAAGCCTGGCAGAATCGCATCACCTCATTGTTGCTCTTACCGCGTGGTGAGAAGTCAGAACCACCTTTAGCACCACCCATAGGGAGGGTTGTCAAAGAGTTCTTGAATGTCTGCTCGAAAGCCAAGAACTTCAAGATGCTCAAGTTTACTGACTTGTGATAGCGAAGACCTCCCTTGTAAGGACCGATGACATTGTTGTGCTGGATACGGTAACCCATGTTAGTCTGTACGTTGCCCTTATCATCTACCCATGATACACGGAACTCGATGATACGATCTGGAATGCAAAGACGCTCGATGAGGTTTGCTTTCTCAAATTCTGGGTGCTTGTTGTACTCTTCCTCAATGGTGCCGAGTACCTGACTAACTGCCTGGATGTATTCAGGCTCATTAGGGAATCTTCTCTGAAGATTCGCGATTACTTCTGATGCTTTCATAATCTTTATCCTTTTATTGGGTTTAAAATTTCAGTTTTCTTGTTTTCGTTTGCAAAGGTAAAGAAAAAGTTTGAAAAAAAGAACAAAAAGACAGAAAAAATAAAGAAAAAGTGTAAAAAGGTAAGTTTTTAACAATTTGCAAGTGCTTTTATTGGCGATATTTTGGGCGCACACCTTATTTATATATATAGAAGGGAGATGTTTTTGGTTAAACTGAGAAGTGAAGAAGGAGTGGAGATTTATAAGAAGCTAAGAAACAAACACATTTGTTATAGTAGATGCCCCAATCATGTGTCCTGTGAAAGAAAATGTTTTCTCCTTAAGTTTTAGGTCACATTTTTTTTTTAGAACCAATAAAGCCCAAGGCAATGCCCTGGGCTTTATTGGTATATCCACCATCACAATGCCAGTAAAAGGCAAATTGTAAATGGCAGACGTGTGTAAAGATATATATTATTTCTTGAAGCCGAAAATGCGCTTGAAGATTTTCTTCACGACGTTTTCTTTCTTTTGTGGGTTGACGATAGGCGTAACCTTTCGTGTAGCAGGATTTTCGGCAGTCTTCTTCTGGCTGACGCCTCTTCCTCTGCCATTGCTGCCTGGGCGTACATTACGACGTTTGGCGTTGCTGTCACGATTTTCAGCTTTGTTGTCAGCTTTATAGTCAACCTTGTTGTTAGTCTTATTACCCGTTTGAGGTTGCCTGTTGCGCAGTTTTCCTTCAGTTTGCTCTTGGGTAGAACGGTTGTTGCCCTTGCGTCGGTTATTGCGATTACCCTTGTTCTGCTGCTGTCCTTCCTTTCTGCTGCTGTTCTCGGGATTATTATTATTTTCGGGCTTGTTGCCATTCTCAGGTTTTCTGTTGCCATTCTCAGGCTTATCGTTTTCTGTTCGTGGCGCTTTCTCCTGTCGGGTGGCAGTCTTGTTGTTAGGCTTGCGCTTATGAGCGGTCTGTTCACGGTTCTTGCGTCTTCTGCTCTTGGCGCTGTTGTTTCCAGCCTTATGAGGCTTGGTCTGTTTGGTGTAGACAGGAGCTTCTCCGCATCCTTCAGGTAGCGCCACCTTTTCTACTTCCTTCTCAAGGAACTTTTCGATTTGTTGGAAGTAGAAGATGTCTTCTTCGCTCACAAAGGTGATGGCCACTCCGTCTCGGTCGGCACGTGCAGTACGTCCGATACGGTGAACATAGTCTTCAGTATCGTGTGGCACATCGTAGTTAATCACCAGTGCGATATCGTCGATGTCAATGCCTCTTGCAACGATATCTGTTGCTACGAGTACATCGATTTGGCCGCTCTTAAACTTGAACATGATGTTATCTCGCTCGGCCTGTTCCAAGTCTGAGTGCATCTCACCGCAGTTGATATGTTTACGTTGCAGAGAACCAGCCACTTGTTTCACCTTCATCTTGCTACCGCAGAAGATGATGACGCGCTGCAGGTTTCCAGCCTTGAAGATATCCTTGATGATGTCCATCTTCTGAGTTTCGTAACATACGTATGCTTTCTGCTTGATTTTCTCAGCAGGTTTGCTGACGGCCAGTTTGATTTCTACTGGGTTTTTGAGCAGAGTCTTAGCCAGTTCTTCTATCTTCTCTGGCATGGTGGCAGAGAACATGATGGTTTGGCACGACTTAGGAAGTTTAGCAGCAATGGTCTTGATATCCTCCGAGAATCCCATGTCGAGCATGCGGTCTGCTTCGTCGAGAATAAAGAAGCTCACCTTGCTGAGGTCTACGTTGCCTAAGCTGATGTGCGAAATGAGTCGTCCCGGTGTAGCTATCACCACGTCAGCTCCCATGCGCAAGCTTTTCAACTCTTGGTCGTATCGGTTGCCGTCGTTGCCTCCATATACAGCCACACTGCTTACGCCTTGCAGATAATATCCGAATCCCTGCATCGCTTGGTCTATCTGCTGTGCCAGTTCTCTTGTTGGCGACATGATGACGCAGTTGATGGCATCATTAGGGTATCCACCGTCATCGAGTTTGCTGAGTACAGGTAGCAGATAAGCTGCTGTTTTTCCTGTTCCCGTTTGTGCAACACCCATCACGTCGTTGCCTTTTAATATTTCAGGTATACATTTTTCTTGTACAGGTGTGCAAGTGTCGAATCGCATATCGTATAGAGCGTCGAGCACATTATCGTTTAAATCTAATTCATCGAAATACATGATCTTAAAAAGTTTATTTAGAACAGGCATCGCCTATGGAACAAATGGGAGTTTGTGTCAAACTTTGCCGTTCTGGGTTCACATTTTTTGGGGGAATTGTTACTTAGAGATTACCTCGGTGCCTTGCGATAGCAGAAATATGCCACGAAAGCGAAGAGGAAGTTGGGCATCCAGGCAGCTAACATGGGTGGGAAGTTGTCTTGTATGGCGAATGTAGCCGAGATGGTTTGCAGCATGATGTAGCTAAAGCTGAGCGCCAATCCGATACCTAAGGATGTTCCCATTCCCCCTTTACGTTTTCTCGAAGATAGCGACACACCGATGATGGTAAGGATGAAGGAGGCGAAGGATGCAGCTATTCGTTTGTGGTATTCCACTTGATATTGTACCACATTTCCCGAACCACGGTTAATCTGCTTAGATATATACTCTTTCAGGGCAGGGCTGGTAAAGGTTTCTTGCTGTCCTTTAGAGTAAACGAGGTCTGTGGGTTCCATCATGATGGTGGTATCTTTCTCTGCACCACTTGTGATGTGTTCCTTGAGTCCTTGCAACTGTCTTACCTTCCAGTTTCTTATCTTCCAGTGGTACTTCGAGTCGGAGATGGTGTCGTACTGCACCTCCATAGCCGTGAGGTGGCTTACCAGTTTTTTGTCTTTAAACTTATCCAGACAGAAGCCATATCCCTTTTTACTGCTGTTGTCGTAATGTTGTAGATAGGCGATGACCCCCTTGTCCACCTGTAGTTGAACATTTTCAGCCGATGTGTTCTTGCTTTTCTTCTTATATTTTATCTCGAAGTTTTGTCGCACTACCGTACCGTATGGTATGACGTATGCAGATAGTGCATACGACATAGCAGACAATATGATGCAGGTTATCATGTAGGGTCGTAGCAGTCGCTTAAACGAAATACCCGAAGCCATGATAGCGATAATCTCCGAGTTGCCTGCCATCTTAGATGTAAAGAAGATGACGGCAATGAAGACAAACAGCGCACTGAAGAGGTTGGCGAAGTAGGGTACGAAGTTGAGATAATAGTCAACGACGATAGCCCTCAGTGGCGCATGGTTTTCTGTAAACTTAGGCAAGTTGTCGTTAACGTCAAAGACGATGGCTACCGATATGATAAGCAGTATGGAGAAGAAGTATGTTCCCAAGAATTTCTTGATGATATACCAGTCCATGCGCTTGATGTATCTGAAAGGGTTTAAGAATCTGAGGAATCTGAGGAATCTCAGTTTCTTCCCGAGCCATAGTGCAATACGCACGAGCCATGCGAAGTGTTGTGCGAACCATCTTTTGGCATGATAGAGCCTGCGATGTTTTCTTAATTGATGAAATGTCTTCATTTGATGATTTTGACCTTATTAGGTCTTTGCGTTTGTTTGTCCAGCCTGTGGCCTTTATATTCTTTGACCCAACTGGTCGATGATCGAATTTTTCCACTGCACGAAGTCGCCTTGTTCGATGTGCTGTCGTGCATCGGTAACGAGTCGTAGATAGAACGCCAAGTTGTGTATGCTGGCAATCTGCATGGCCAGCAGTTCCTGTGCCTTGAAGAGGTGGTGTAGGTAGGCCTTCGTGGTGATGCGGTCGATGTCGCAACCATCTGGGTCAACAGGGCTGAAGTCCATCTCCCATTTCTTGTTGCGCATATTCATCGTACCATTGTAGGTGAAGAGCATAGCGTTTCGTCCATTTCTTGTAGGCATCACACAGTCGAACATATCGACACCTCTTTCTATAGCTTCGAGGATGTTTTGAGGAGTACCTACGCCCATGAGGTATCGAGGCTTGTCCTTAGGCAGTATTTCGTTCACCACCTCTATCATCTCGTACATCACCTCGGTAGGCTCTCCCACAGCCAGTCCACCGATAGCATTACCATCAGCGCCCTTGTCGGCTACGTATTTGGCAGCCTCTTTTCTCAGTTCAGGGAAGGTGCAACCTTGTACGATAGGGAAGAGGCTTTGCTGATATCCATAGAGAGGTTCGGTCTCATTGAATCTCTTGAAGCATCTATCGAGCCATCTCTGAGTCATCTCGAGGCTTCTCTTGGCATACATGAAGTCGCTTTGTCCAGGAGGACATTCATCGAATGCCATCATGATATCAGCACCGATGATTCGCTCAGTGTCCATCACGTTTTCGGGTGTAAAGAAGTGCTTGCTTCCGTCGATATGTGAGCGGAACTCGCATCCCTCCTCTCGCAGTTTTCTGATACCAGTGAGCGAGAATACTTGGAATCCACCGCTATCGGTCAGGATAGGTCTATCCCATCCATTAAATCCGTGTAGTCCTCCTGCTGCCTTGATGACTTCGAGTCCTGGACGCAGATAGAGGTGATAGGTGTTTCCTAAGATGATCTGTGCCTTCACCTGCTGGCGCAGTTCTTCGAAATGCACACCTTTCACGGACCCTACAGTACCCACGGGCATGAAGATTGGAGTCTTGATTTGCCCGTGGTCGGTAGTGATGATGCCTGTGCGGGCATCGCTGGCTTTATCTGTTACTTGTAGTTCGAATTTCATTCTTCTTCTCGTTTATTTTTTTCAAGTTTGGTAGGTAGTAGAGAATATCTTATCTCGCTTACCCCTTTTTCACTTGGTAGCTTCGCTCTTTGTCTCTTCAGGGATGGTGAGGTCGATGGCATCTTCTACTTTCTCATCGGTAAGAGCGAATTTCCACACATCAGCCACATTCTCCACATAGTGGAACTCCACTCCCTTACGATAGATTTCAGGGATATCCTCGATATCTTTTCTGTTGTCTTGACAGATGATGATATCGGTGATGCCCGCACGCTTAGCGGCCAGTATCTTCTCCTTGATACCACCTACGGGGAGCACCTTACCACGGAGAGTAATCTCGCCTGTCATAGCAATGTTTTTGCGTACCTTGCGCTGAGTGAGTGCAGAGGCGATGCTGGTGGCGATGGTGATACCTGCAGAAGGTCCATCCTTAGGCGTAGCTCCTTCAGGCACATGGATATGGATGTTCCAGTTATCGAAGATACGGTAGTCGATATCCAAGATGTTGGCATGTGCCTTCACATATTCCAGTGCGATGACAGCCGACTCCTTCATAACATCGCCCAAGTTACCCGTCAGCGTTAGCTTGGCCGCCTTGCTTCTGCTGAGTGAAGTCTCGATGAAGAGGATTTCTCCCCCCACAGAAGTCCATGCCAGTCCGGTAACGACGCCAGCATATTGGTTGCCCTGATATATGTCGCGTGTGAAGATAGGTTTGCCCAAGAGGTCTTTCACCTCAGCAGGTGTTACGGTCGACTTCTTCAGTTCGTCAGTATATGCCACTTTGAATGCCATCTTGCGCAGTGTCTTGTTGATAGCTTTTTCAAGCTGTCTCACACCGCTCTCTCGTGTGTAGTGGTCGATAAGGTCTTCGATGGCAGGCTTAGTGAACTTGATTTTGGGTTCATATTTATCAAGTCCCGTATTCTTTAGTTCGCGTGGCACGAGGTGACGCTTGGCTATCTCCACCTTTTCCTCGATGATATATCCTCCCACCTCGATGAGTTCCATACGGTCGAGTAGAGGGCGTGGGATATTGCTGATGTCATTAGCCGTAGCAATGAAGAGCACCTTTGACAGGTCGTAGTCGACATCGAGATAGTTGTCGTGGAAGGCGTTGTTCTGTTCGGGGTCGAGCACTTCGAGCAAAGCCGAGGCGGGGTTGCCGTTATAGGTATTCTGTGTCACCTTGTCTATCTCGTCGAGGATGAAAACGGGGTTGCTACTTCCCGCCTTCTGTATGTTCTTAATGATACGTCCAGGCATAGCTCCGATGTATGTGCGTCGATGTCCGCGTATCTCCGATTCATCGTGCAGACCGCCCAGCGACATACGAACGTATTTTCTTCCCATCGACTCAGCGATGCTTTTGCCAAGACTTGTCTTGCCCACTCCAGGAGGGCCATAAAGGCATAGGATAGGGCTCTTCAGGTCACCACGTAACGATCGCACAGCGAGATATTCCAGTATGCGCTCTTTCACCTTTTCCATGCCATAGTGTGCCTTGTCGAGCACGGTCTTGGCGTGCTTGAGGCTCAGGTTGTCGTTGGTGTACTCGTTCCAGGGCAGTTCTACCATTGTCTGCAGGTAGTTGACGAGGATAGAGTAGTCTGGACTTTGTGGATTGATAGTTTCGAGTTTAGCCAGTTCCTTATTGAAAATCTTGGCAGTGTTCTCGTCCCATTTTTTATTCTTTGCCTTGGCAGCCAGTTCCTTTCGTTCCGGGTTTTTCTCGTCGCCCCCCAGCTCTTCTCTTATGTTTTTGAGCTGCTGTTGCAAGAAGTATTCTTTCTGCTGCTCGTCCAGGTCGAAGCGAGTCTTCTGTCTGATTTCCGACTGTATGCGCAGCAGCTGCAACTCTTTATGCTCAGCCTTAAGTGCGAGCATGAGTCGGTCGCTGAGGTTGCTTTTCTCGAGCATCTCCATCTTGTCTTCAATGCTGAAAGGCATGTTAGAGCAGATGAAGTTGGCCGCTATCATTGGGTTAGAAATGTTGTTGATGGCATATTCAGCCTCATTGGGCATTTCTTCGCAAGCGCGTATGAAGTTGTTGGTTTCCTGATGCAGGGTGTCCAACAGTGTTTGGAAGTGTACGTCTTCCATGTCTGGCCATACCTCAGGTAGGCTCTCCACATTCCCCTGGTAGTATGGTTTTGTAGCCGTTATCTGGTTGAGCTGACATCTACCGAGGGCTTGCACCACGATGGTAATATTGTTGGAGTCAACTCCTGGGAGTTCTACTGTTTTGATGAGTTTAGCGAATACTCCAGTAGCATAGAGGTCATCCTGTGTTGGACTTTCAGTAGTCTCGTTTTTCTGACAGAAGATACAGAAAACCTTTTCTGTGTTCTGTGCTATCTCTTTGGCCAGCGCAACGCTCTGCGGGCGACCAACAATGATGGGTGCCAAGACAGTAGGGAAGACAACCAGGTTGCGTGTGCAGAGAATAGGATATTCTCCAGGAGCTTTTTCTTCTACCAGTACAGAGGCATCGCCGTCATAATCGGCTATCATTTGGAATTGTGTATTTGAATTTCTGTTCATATTCTTTTTGGAATTCATTTTTAGGGTGCAAAGTTAGTCATTTTTATTGAATTATAGGGCTTGGTACAGATATTTTAATATATTCACGTCGTTTTTTCTGTAAAAAAGACAAAATAAAAACCACATGTTCTCGTTTTTATTGAGATAGAAACAAAAACAAATAGCGTGGCAGATTTTCAATTCAAGTATTTTTCCATCATGCAAGACAGGTGCGGCATGAAGGTAGGCACGGATGGTGTTCTCTTAGGGGCATGGGCAGCAGGTGGCAAGCGCTTGCTGGATATTGGAACAGGCACAGGACTTGTGGCACTCATGATGGCTCAGCGTTTTCCTCATGCAGAGATTGATGCCATCGACATTGATAGCGATGCTTGTCGGCAGGCAACCGAAAATGTGGCGTCAAGTCCTTTCTCGGGAAGGGTGCAGGTGCATCATTGTTCGCTGCAAGAATTTGAGTGTTCTCTACCTTATGACGCCATCGTCAGTAATCCTCCTTTTTTTGTCGATAGTCTGAAGAATCCCGATACCAAACGTTCGCTTGCTCGTCATACAGATACGCTTCCTTTTGCCGACCTTTTTGCTGCAGCTAAGAGGTTGTTGGCTGATGATGGATACTTGTCTATTGTTATCCCGACGGAAGTGTTTAGTCGAGTGGAGGAAGAAGCTTATTATAAGGGCTTTACGCTTCTTCGTAAGTGCTCTGTTAAGACAGTAGTTCGCAAGGAACCTAAGCGGCTTCTTCTTACTTTCTCGCGGCATCGTCAAGGCGCATTGAAAGAGGCTGTCGAAGTGCTTCAGTCACCCGATGGAGGACGCTCTGCATGGTATGCTCAACTTACAGCAGAATTCTATATTAAATAATTCTACTTTCGCAAATGGAGAAGTTAGAGAAGTTAGAGAATTTAAAGCCAATAGCCTTTTTGCTAAAATGTCAGCAATAAAGCTATTGGCTTTAAATCTTTATTTTCTTCATTTTGTTTTACTTTCCCAACGGCTCCCCCCCTTACAGGTTCAATTTGCTCTGTACAAGTTTGCTTAGAGCCTCAACCTTTTTTCCCTGTTCTCTGATATCGCTTCTCACAGCGTTGAGACCATTAAAGAAATCAGCAAAGGCCGATTGTATGATGTTGGGCTTACGCGCACTCTTGTCGGCAAAGGGGTTGACAATCATTTTGATGCCTTTTTCTTCCAAGTGTACATCTATGTCAGCACCCGTCATCACTGGGTCGCCATCATAGTGAATCACCCCCGGTTGTGTACGTGTGATATGCAGTTTTTTGCATCTGAAAGTCTTGATCTTCGAGTGCTTATCGAGCGTTTTGTTGAACATATCGAAACTTACCTGAGGTGCTTCGAGTACATCGAACGGTTCCATGATGATAACATCTATCAGTCCGTCGCTCATAGAAGCCTGTGGTGCAATATAAGCGTTGTTGCCATATTGCGATGCGTTAGCACACGAGATGAGGAAAGCCTTGTATTGCTTAGTTCCCGTTTCGTCTTCGAGTGTGTAAGTTTCAGGCTTATATTTCAATCCCTCTTTCAGGATGTTTTCGGCATAGCTGATGGGGCCTCGTTTCCCGCTTTCAGCAAATTTCATACTCACGAAGGCGTCAAATCCCATGCCGCAAGTGCAGAAGAAGGGATAGCCGTTGATGACACCATAGTCAAGGTCGTGAATCTCGCCATAGTTGATGATTTCGAGGCTCTTTTTCAAATTCATAGGGAGCATCAAGTGGCGTGCCAATCCATTGCCCGACCCGCAAGGCAGTATTCCTAAAGCCGTGTCCGAGTGTACGATGGCTCTCGCCACTTCGTTGACAGTACCATCGCCTCCCACAGCCACAACGATATCAACATGAGCATCCTTCGCCTCAGAAGCTATCTCTGATGCATGTCCTGCCCTCTCTGTGGTTCTTATCTCGTAGTCAAAGCGGTCTTTGTCCAAAATACTATCTATCAGGTGTGGGATAGAAGCTTTGTTTCCTGTTCCCGAGATAGGATTCATGATAAAAACGATCTTTTTCTTCATCTAATTAGATAGATTTATGTGAATATTCTTTTGCAAAAGTAATAAAAATAGCATAAAAACGACTTTTTTGAGACTAAAAAAACACTAAAAATCAACTTTCTTAGAAAAAATCATGATATATAAGTTCTTTTTTGTATCTTTGCACCCTGTAAACTAAGAAATTAAAAAAGTACACCTATTCATAATGGGACAATTACAAGAAAAATACAAGAATTATCGTGAACCTCAGAAGTACATGGCTGCCGGTGTGTACCCATACTTCCGTGAGATCACAAGTAAGCAGATGACGGAAGTTACCGATATCGACGGACACAACATTCTGATGTTTGGTTCGAATGCTTATCAGGGTTTAACCAACGACCAGCGTGTTATCGATGCAGCAAAGGCTGCGTTGGATAAGTATGGTTCTGGTTGTGCAGGAAGCCGTTTCCTCAATGGTACGCTCGATCTTCATGTTCAGCTCGAGAAGGAGTTGGCAGAATTTATGCACAAGGATGAGACTCTGTGTTTCTCTACAGGTTTCTCTGTCAACCAGGGCGTCTTGGCTTGTGTCGTAGGTCGCAACGACTATATCATCTGCGACGACCGTGACCATGCCAGCATCGTAGATGGTCGCCGTCTTTCATTCGCTACTCAGTTGCACTATAAGCACAATGATATGGAAGACCTGGAGCGTGTGCTCAAGACATTGCCTCAGGAGGCCATCAAGCTCATCGTTGTCGATGGCGTGTTCTCTATGGAGGGCGACTTGGCCAACCTGCCAGAGATTGTCAAGTTGAAGCACAAGTACAACTGCTCCATCATGGTGGACGAGGCTCATGGCCTGGGTGTGTTTGGCAAGCAGGGACGTGGCGTATGCGATCACTTTGGTCTTACCGACGAGGTCGACCTCATCATGGGTACATTCTCCAAGAGTCTGGCGTCTATCGGTGGTTTCATCGCATCAGACAAGGACACCATCAACTTCCTGCGTCATTCTTGCCGTACCTATATCTTCAGTGCATCCAACACTCCAGCAGCCACAGCAGCAGCCTTGGAGGCTCTTCACATCATTCAGAACGAGCCAGAGCGCTTCGAGCAGTTGTGGGATGTTACCAACTACGCCCTGAAGCGTTTCCGTGAGGAAGGTTTCGAGATTGGCGAGACAGAGAGTCCTATCATTCCTCTCTATGTGCGCGATGCTATGAAGACTTTCGAGGTTACCAAGAAGGCTTACGACCGTGGCGTGTTCATCAACCCCGTTATTCCTCCTGCCTGTGCCCCACAGGACACATTGGTACGTTTCGCTTTGATGGCTACTCACACCAAGGAGCAGGTAGAGCGCGGTGTTCAGATCTTGAAGGAAGTCTTCGTAGAAGAAGGCGTCATCAAGTAAGCACTACTTATTTGGATTATACCTATTTAATATACTCAACTTTCGCAAATGAGGAAGTTAGAGAAGTTAAAGGAGGTTAGAGGAGTTAAAGCCCTATGCTTTTGTGGACTTAATATTCCTTTCAAGGCTATTGGCTATAACTTCTAACGACCGAAGGGAGTGATAACTTCTTTAACTACTATAACCTCTGTACAAGCGAAACTTCGGTAATATATATATTGAGAGAGGCAGCCCTTCAAACCAAGGGCTGCCTTTTTAGAAGATAGGCCTCTTATGAGAGTGCCATCGGTCAACCCATTCGATGCTTGGCTGCCATCAGCAGTCCCAAGAATCACGAAACCCAGTAAACAACAAAAGATATGATTTCAGTAGAAGGCTTGAAAGTCGAGTTTGGGGTGAAGCCCCTCTTCCATGACGTGAGCTTTGTCATCAACGACCGTGACCGCATAGCCTTGGTGGGCAAGAACGGAGCGGGCAAGTCAACGATGCTCAAGATACTGTGTGGCATGCAGAAGCCTACAGACGGCGTTGTGGCTATCCCCAATGAGACCACTATAGGCTACCTGCCACAGGTAATGAAGTTGCAAGACGATACCACGGTGAAGGATGAAACCCGCAAGGCCTTTGCTCATAACACAGAGATGAAGGCACGTCTCGACAAGATGCAGCAAGAGATGGCCGACCGTACCGACTACGAGAGCGAATCCTATGCCCAGTTGGTGGAGAAGTTTACCCAGGAGCACGACCGCTACATGATGATGGGCGGCGAGAACTATGAGGCAGAGATAGAGCGCACGCTTTCAGGTCTCGGCTTCACACGTCAAGACTTAGATCGTCCCACCCGCGAGTTCTCTGGTGGATGGCGTATGCGTATTGAGTTGGCTAAGATTCTACTTCAGAAACCCGACGTACTTCTTCTCGACGAGCCTACCAACCATCTCGACATCGAGAGTATACAGTGGTTGGAGCAGTTTCTTGCGCAGAGCGCCAAGGCGGTGGTTTTGGTGAGCCATGACCGTGCCTTTATTAATAATGTCACCAACCGCACCTTAGAGATCACCTGTGGTAGAGTAGAAGACTATCGCGTGAAGTATGATGAGTATGTCATGCTTCGTGCCGAGCGTCGTGAGCAGCAGCTCCGTGCCTACGAGAATCAGCAGAAGGAGATTGCCGACATCAAGGACTTCATAGAGCGTTTCCGCTACAAGCCCACTAAGGCTGTCCAGGTGCAGAGTCGCATCAAGCAGTTGGAGAAGATTGTTCCCATCGAGGTCGATGAGGTCGACAACAAGCAGATGCACCTCAAGTTTCCCCCCTGTCTGCGCAGTGGCGACTATCCCATTATCTGCGACGAGTTGCGCAAGGACTATGGCGAACATACCGTCTTCGACCACGTCACCCTTACCATCAAGCGAGGTGAGAAGGTGGCTTTCGTCGGTAAGAATGGCGAAGGTAAGTCTACCTTGGTGAAGTGTATCATGGGCGAGATTCCCTTTACGGGAACCCTGAAGATAGGTCACAATGTGCAGATAGGTTATTTTGCTCAGAATCAAGCACAGCTCCTCGACGAACGTCTCACCATCTTCCAGACCATAGACCAAGTGGCTACGGGCGATATGCGCCTCAAGGTAAACGACCTTTTGGGAGCCTTTATGTTTGGTGGCGAGACCTCCGAGAAGTTTGTGAAGGTGCTCAGCGGAGGCGAGCGCAGTCGTCTGGCGATGATCAAGTTGCTGCTCGAACCCGTCAACCTTCTCATCCTCGATGAGCCTACCAATCACCTCGACATGCAGTCGAAAGATGTCCTCAAGGAAGCCATCAAGGCCTTCGATGGCACCGCCATCATCGTGAGCCACGACCGCGAGTTCCTCGACGGGTTGGTAGATAAGGTGTACGAGTTTGGTGGCGGTAAGGTACGCGAACACTTAGGTGGCATCTACGACTATCTGCGTGCTCACAATGCCGAGACCATCCAGGCAGCGCTTTCTAAGGAAGAGTCCCCTGTGGGTAGCTCTTTGTCTAAAACACAGCAGGCTGATCCTGCTCCTGCCGATTCGGGAGCCTTGTCTAAGAAACAGAGCTACGCCGAGCACAAGGAGCAACAGAAGAAAATCCGCAAGGCCGAGAAGGCGGTGAAAGACTGCGAACAGCGCATCGCCACCTTAGAGAAGCGTAAGAAAGAAATAGACGACTTGCTGATGAAGCCCGAGAATGCCACCAACATGGAACTCGTCACCGAGTACTCCGCACTGATGCAGAAACTCGATGAGGAGAACGACTCTTGGCTCATTCTCTCAGAGGAACTCGAAGAGGTATCGGCATAGACGGTCACCCCAGTTTAGTGATAGTATCAATAACCCAATAATTATAACAAAATGAACATGAAGATGATTATCCCGATGATGATGATTGCAGCCATGCCTATGGCAGCAGACGCACAAAACAAGTCGGGACTTGTCATGAGCAATCTTGACAAGACTGCCAAGCCTGCCGACAATTTCTACCAGTTTGCTACTGGTGGCTGGCAGAAGAACAATCCCCTGCCAGCAGCTTACAGCCGCTATGGTAGTTTCGACCAGTTGCAGGAAAACAACAACAAGCGCATCAACAGCATCTTGAGCGAGTTGCAGAAGAAAACCTACAAGAAAGGTAGCATCGAGCAGAAACTGTCCGACTTCTATAAGTTGGCAATGGATGTAGACCGCCGCAACCAGGAAGGCATCGCACCAGTGAAGCCTTTGCTCGAAGAAATCACAGCAGCCCAGACCAAGGACGACTTGCAGAAACTGCAGTTGAAGTATGCTTGGATGGGACTCGGCTTGAGCTATGGTGCAGGCTTCGGAGCCGATGAGAAGAATGTCACTCAGAACATCTACAACCTCATGCAGGGCGGTCTTACCCTTGGCGCCAAGGACTACTACCTCAACAACGATGCTGCCACAGTAGCCATCCGTGAGGCTTATAAGGCTTATCTTGCCAAGATGTTCCAGCTCTATGGCTTCTCTGCAGCCGATGCCAGCCAGTATGCACAGGCCGTCTTCTTGCACGAAACCAGTCTGGCCATCGTCTCTAAGAGTCGCACCGAGTTGCGCGACCCGCAGGCCAACTACAACAAGACTACACTCAAGCAGTTCCAGGAGGACTATCCCAATATTCCTCTCGAAGCCTTGGCCAACGGCGAGGGCATCAAGAGCGAGTACATCCAGGAAATCGTCATCGGTCAGCCAGCCTTCTTTGCAGCTTACGACAAGCTCTCTGCTGCCGAGAACGCATCTACCCTTAAAGCCCTGATGCTTTGGAGTGTTATCCGCAGCTCTTCGTCTTATCTCACCGACGAGATTCGTGAGGCCAACTTCGACTTCTTCGGCAAGACCATGAGTGGCCGTCAGGAAGACTATCCTCTCTGGAAGCGTGCCACCAATCAGGTGGAGAACCAGATGGGCGAAGCTTTAGGTCGCATCTACTGCAAGAAGTTCTTCCCCGAGACTTCTAAGAAGATGATGGAGACCTTGGTAAAGAATCTGCAGATAAGCCTGGGCGAGCGTATCGATGCGCAGACCTGGATGAGCGATGCCACCAAGGCTGCCGCCCACAACAAACTCAACAAGTTCTATGTCAAGATAGGCTATCCCAACAAGTGGACCGATTATAGCTTGCTCACCATCGACCCTTCTAAGAGCTTCTACGAGAATGTGTTGGCTTGCCGCAAGTTTGCCAACGACAAAGAGATAGCCGAGAAGGCTGGCAAGCCTGTTGATGGAGATGAGTGGTATATGAATCCACAGACCGTTAATGCTTACTACAATCCTACCACCAACGAGATTTGTTTCCCTGCCGGTATCTTGCAGTATCCTTTCTTTGATGCCAAGGCAGATGAGGCATTCAACTATGGTGCCATCGGTGTGGTGATAGGTCATGAGATGACGCACGGCTTCGACGATCAGGGTCGACAGTATGATGCCAGCGGCAACCTGCAGGACTGGTGGACAGCCGAAGATGCCAAGGGCTTCAACCAGCGTGCAGACATGTATGCCAACTTCTTCAGCAATATCAAGGTGCTTCCCGACCTCCATGCCAACGGCCGTTTCACCCTGGGTGAGAACCTTGCCGACCATGGTGGTCTAATGGTAGCCTTTAATGCCTTGAAGAACGCCACAGCCAAGAAACCTCTCAAGAACAAGGACGGTTTCACTCCAGCTCAGCGCTTCTTCCTCGCTTATGCAGGTGTCTGGGGACAGCACATCACAGAGAAGGAGATTCGTCAACGTGTTAAGAACGACCCTCACTCTTTGGGTAGATGGCGTGTCGACGGAGCTCTTCCACACATCGATGCTTGGTATGAAGCCTTCGATGTAAAGCCAGGCGACAAAATGTTCATTCCTAAGAGTGAGCGCCTCGAACTTTGGTAATATCTCTACTTTTGCAAATGGGGGAGTTAAGGAGTTAAGAAGTTAAGGAGTTCCCTCTAAGGCTATTGGCTTTAACTTCTAACGACCGAAGGGAGTGATAACTTCTTTAACTTCTATAACTTCCCCACACGAGAAAGTTGAATAATATACAAAAAGAAGGATGCCGAAAGAAATTTTGGCATCCTTTTTTCATTATCTCATTGAAAAAGTGTATTTTTGCACAAAAATAGAGAAAGGATTTGTACAATGCCATTAAGATTGCCAGATAAATTACCAGCCATAGAGCTGCTGAAGCACGAGAACATCTTCGTCATGGACGAGAGTAGGGCGCATAGTCAGGAGATCAGACCGCTACGTATTGTCGTGCTCAACCTCATGCCGCTGAAGATTACCACCGAGACCGACCTCGTCCGACTTCTCTCCAACACCCCTCTACAGATAGAGGTTTTCTTTATGAAGTTGAAGAGTCATACCCCTAAGAATACTCCCATAGAACACATGATGATGTTCTATAAAGACTTCTCCGAACTTTCCAAGCAGAAGTTTGATGGTATGATTGTCACGGGTGCTCCCATAGAGACGATGGCTTATGAGGAGGTAGAGTACTGGCCCGAGATACAGCAAATCTTCGACTGGGCTCGCACCCATGTCACCTCTACACTCTATATCTGTTGGGGAGCTCAGGCAGGTCTTTACCATTTTTATGGTGTACCTAAGCATCCTCTCGATAAGAAGATGTTTGGCATCTTTCAGCAGAAGGCACTCGATATGTCCCTCCCCATCTTCCGAGGCTTCGACGATAGGTTTGCCATGCCGCAGAGCCGTCACACCGAGGTTCGCCGTGAGGACATTGAGAAAGTGCCAGGCCTCGACATCATAGCCGAGTCGCCAGAGAGTGGTGTGAGCATCGTCATGGCCCGTGGTGGTCGTGAATTCTTCGTTACAGGTCATTTAGAATATGCTCCCAATACGCTCGACAAAGAATATCGCCGCGATTTAGGTAAGCGCGATGATGTAGATTTGCCCAAGAACTATTATGAGCACGACGATCCCAACAATGCACCCATGGTGACTTGGCGCGCACATGCCAACCTGTTCTATAGCAACTGGATCAACTATTACGTTTACCAGGAGACACCTTATAATATTGATGACATCAAGTAAACGCGAAAGCGACCAACGAAGAATGAGAACATTGGAATTATTGGCACCTGCCAAAAATTTAGAATGTGGTATCGCAGCCATCGACCATGGCGCTGATGCCGTATATATCGGAGCACCTAAGTTTGGTGCTCGTGCGGCTGCGGGCAACTCGATAGAGGATATCCGGCAGCTGTGCGACTATGCCCATCAGTATCATGCCAAGGTGCATGTTACGGTCAACACCATTATCTACGATTCAGAAATCAAGGACACCTTGCTGATGATCCGGCAGTTGCAGTCTGCTGGCGTTGATGCCTTACTGCTGCAGGACATGGGTGTACTCTTTGCCTTGCAGGGCGAGGGTCCTTTGGCTACAGATTTCAAATGGTCGGAGTTTCTACATTCCAGCACACAGTGCGACACACGAACAGCCGACAAAGTGAAGTGGCTCCAGTCGTTGGGCTTCCATCGGGCAGTGCTGGCTCGCGAACTCTCTGTCAAGGAGATAGAGGCCATTCATGCTGCCGTGCCCGATATGGAACTCGAGGTGTTTGTCCATGGTGCCCTTTGTGTGTGCTATTCAGGTGTGTGCTATGCGTCAGAATATTGTTTCGACCGCTCTGCCAATAGGGGAGAGTGTGCGCAGTTCTGTCGTATGAAGTTCGATCTTCTTGATGCCAACGGCCAGGAGATAGAGCATCAGCGCCATCTGCTCTCCCTCAAGGATATGTGTCAGATAGACCATTTGGAGGCATTGGCTGATGCAGGTGCCTGCTCGTTCAAGATAGAAGGTCGGTTAAAGGATGTCGACTATGTAAAGAATGTGGTGGCAGCTTACAGCCAGCGCCTTGACGAGATTTGTCGGAAGCGTCCTGGAGAGTATGAGCGTCCTTCGTTGGGTAGACCTCGTTATGCTTTCGAGCCCAACCTAAAGAAGACCTTCAATCGCGGTTTTACCAATTATTTCCTGCGTGGCAGACAGATAGACATCACCTCCTTTGATACTCCGAAGGCCATCGGTGAGTATGTGGGTAAGGTGAAGGAGTTGCGTGGCAACAGTTTCAATGTGGCTTCTGTATCGAGTTTTGCCAATGGCGATGGCTTGTGCTTCATCAATGATGAGCGCGAGTTAGAGGGCTTCCGTGTCAACCGTGCAGAGGGCAACCGTCTCTTTCCTTTAGAGATGCCTCGCCATCTGCGTCCCGGTGTTGCGCTCTATCGCAACAATGATGTGGCTTTCGGCAAACTGTTGGCAGGCAAGACTGCAGAACGAAAGATTCCTGTCAAGATAGTCTTCGACTTGTACGATGAGGCTGGAACGAGTGGATTCTCTGCCAAAGCCTATTACTGTAAGGAGCAGGGAAAGACCTCTTTCGTTAGTGGTGATACGGAGGAAAGTGCCTCTTTGCAATATATGGCGACAGAAGTTGTTGCCTTCGAGCATAGCATAGCGAAAAAGCCGCAGCGCGACAACATCATCAAGCAACTCAGCAAGTTGGGTGGCACCATCTATGAGTGCCTTGAGGTAGAGATTCGCAACGATGCCGATCTGTATTTCATCCCCAGCAGCGTGCTTACCGACTTGCGCCGTTCTTTGGTGTCATCGTCGTTGAGAACAGGCATAGCCCAAGAGTCTTCTCATGCTGAGGCTCCTTGTGACACACCATCGTCTGTGAAGGCATGGCAACCAGAATATGCTCAGTACAGCTATCTCTACAATATCGCCAATCAGAGTGCCTGCACTTTCTATCAGGCACATGGCATGGCGAAGGCAGACTACGCTTTCGAGCTTCGCAATGAGGCAGAGAGGCAGGATGATGTTCTGCTGATGCAGTGCCGTCATTGTCTGCGTTATTCGTTGGGATATTGTGTGAAGCGAGGTGGGCGCAAGCCTACATGGAAGGAACCTCTCTTCCTTCGTTTGGGCGATGGCAGGAAGTTCCGCTTGCAGTTTGCTTGCAACGAGTGTCAGATGAATGTGTATTCTGAACGTTAAAACGTCTTGCTTATGGGCGGGCAAGATGCCACGCCCTCCCCAGTGTAAGTCTGTCATGGTGAGAAAAGGTGCGTGAAAACAAAAAGATATGAATAAAGAAAAACGATATTCTTGGATTACCTGTTGTCTGTTGGGCATGTTGTTGCTGCTCAGCGGTTGCTATCATCGTCATAGTACTAAGGTTCAGCATGCAGCGCTGATAGAGTACAGTGATCGACAGCTCGACTCCATCTCCTTTTCCTCTACGCATCATTACACCAACCGATATAACTTTGTTGTCTTCTCCGACTCGCTTATGCTGATACGTCAGCAGCCCGAGGAGTATGTCAACCATTTGCGTATCGATTCCTTTGCTGTAAAGAAACACTGTCTGCTGGTGGTTTCCGATATACGCATTATTCCGCAAGACACAGAAGACTCCGTATGGGTGCAGTTGGCTACCGAGGAGAATGAGTTTGGCTGGACACATGAGTCTCGTCTGTTGCCTCGTGTTGTTCCCGACGATCCCATCTCTCAGTTCATCCTCATCTTCAGCAATACCCACCTGCTTATCTTCATGATCGTCATCGTGTTGATTTCAGTGGCTTATCTTGTGCGTAAAATATCTCACAGCAATGCGCATATCGTTCATTTCAATGACATCGATTCTCCTTATCCCACGGCATTGGTGTTGATGGTGTCGCTCTCTGCGGCATTCTATGCCACCATCCAGTCGTTTGCTCCAGAGATGTGGCGCCACTTCTATTTCCATCCCACGCTCAATCCCTTTGCCGTTCCCCGTGTGTTGGGTTTCTTTTTGGCATCGGTATGGGCGATATTGATATTGGCATTGGCTTGCCTCGACGAGGTGAAGCATCGTCTCAGTCTCGGTGATGCCATCTTGTATTTGGGTGGTTTGATGGGTGTTTGTGCTGTCGATTACATCATCTTCAGCCTCTGCACTCTCTACTATGTGGGTTATGTCCTCTTGGTTTTCTATTTTTGGTTTGCCATCCACCGTTTCCTACGGCGATGAAACGGAATGTCCTGTAAGAAGTGATAATGTTGAGATGTAAACCCTTCTCAGACAGCAATAATAGCAAATAATCTAAAAAATATTTGGTAGATTGCAAAAAAAACAGTAATTTTGCATCCGCATTAAGAAACAGAGTATGGTTCCGTAGCTCAGTTGGATTAGAGCAACAGCCTTCTAAGCTGTGGGTCTTGGGTTCGAACCCCAACGGAATCACTAAGTCGTTATCAAATTTGCAAGAAATAGATTTTTATCTAAAAGAAATACGGATATAAGTTACTTATAGTCAAGTACTTATCTCCGTATTTTTCGTTTGGGGCGTTCTTGATGCAAGGAATAGGCTGATATTTACTGGTCATCGACTGGTCTACGTATACCCTCTCCCCTTAACTCACTGAAAGCCAATCTATTTTATCCATTCTGACAATAATTATTAAATTTAGGGTGTGTTATCAAAATGTTATCAACTCCGTAAAATTATGTTATCAAAATGGCTAGTATTAATTTAAGCTTCGTTCACAATCGGTTGAAAAGAGCAACGTCACAGAAACCAGTTTCCATCGAATTGCGAATTACGTCCCGACGTAGCATCGGATACGTCCTGATGCAGTAAGAGATGCATCCCGACGTAATACAAGATACATCGGGATGTAATTTCAGAAGCAGTGTGATTCCTAAAATGAACCTTAAAACACAAACGACTATGATTAATTACAGCGTAAAAAAAGCCAGACATTATAAGTATTTGCAGATTTCTTTGTACCTTTGCAAACACATTGTTCAAGAATAGCATCAAACGCTATTTCAAAACATATCGAACACCGTTAAAAATAAGATTTAAGGAATTATCAAGAAGTAAGAATATTTAAAACTATATGAATACAGATAGACTTTTCAGTCAGACAAAACATTTACCCGCATACCAGATTGCCGATTCTGTGAATCAGAAATTGACAGAATCATCTAATCTTGTCATAACAGCGCCCCCTGGTGCCGGTAAATCAACCTTGCTGCCACTTACCATTCTCAACGGATGTAAAGGCAAGATTCTCATGCTGGAACCGCGCCGATTGGCAGCCCGTCAAATTGCCGAACGAATGGCAAGCATTTTGGGTGAGTCTGTCGGTAAGACGATTGGCTATCGCATACGCTTTGAAAACAAGACGTCTGCTGATACTCGCATCGAAGTTCTCACCGAAGGAATCCTCACGCGTATGCTGGTGAATGACCCCACACTGGATGGCGTCAGCATCATCATCTTTGACGAATTTCATGAACGAAGCATCAATTCCGACCTTGCGCTTGCATTAGCCCGACAAGCTCAGGAGATTATCCGACCTGATTTAAAGATGGTTATCATGTCTGCAACGATTGATACAACCGCCATTTGCCAAACGCTCCGAGCACCACTCATAGAAAGCCAAGGTAAGATGTTTCCGGTAGAAACCGTCTATGCAGCCGATGATGTCAACGCATATGATATGGTTCAGGAAATGGTTGCCACGATTGTCAGGGCCCATCACGATCATCAAGGCGATATTCTGGCGTTTCTTCCTGGCCAGGGAGAAATCCTGAAATGCGAAGAAATGTTAAACGGAATAATAGCCAAGGCTGATGATTCTTCTGCTGATAATATGTGGACAGCCACAACCGTCTATCCGCTTTACGGCAATCTCTCTCCGGAGAAACAGCGAAGCGCCATTGCTCCCTCACAGGAAGGAAGCCGAAAAATCGTTCTTGCTACCCCTATCGCTGAAACTTCGCTTACTATTGAGGGCGTGAGAATCGTGGTTGATTCCGGACTCTGCAGAAAGCTGGTCTATGATAACCGAACCGGACTCAGCCATCTGAAGACTGTACGAATCAGCAAGGATATGGCTACCCAGCGAAGAGGTCGTGCCGGACGAGTAGCTGAAGGCATCTGCTACCGTCTCTGGACGCAGACCTCAGAACATCTGATGGAAGATCAGCGACGTCCTGAAATCGAAGATGCTGATCTCTCTTCAATGGTTTTGGATATTGCTGCTTTTGGAGAAAACAAGCCAGAATGCCTGCCCTGGTTCACGCTTCCACCTACCGCTAATCTGCTGTCTGCAAAGAATTTACTCGTTTCTCTCAAAGCCATTCATGAAGATGGAAACATCACAGCTCTGGGCAAGAAAATGGCATCCCTACCCTGTCATCCCCGCATTGCCCGCATGATGCTGAACAGAAATTCCGCAGCATTGGCTTGCGACATTGCAGCTCTATTGGAAGAGAAAGACCCGATGAGCGAATCTTCTGATACGGATATTGCATTACGAATATCCATCCTCCGTTCTCTACGCAGGAAATCAAATCTGGGAAGATGGAACCGCATCGCACAGATAGCGCAGGAATACCGCAGAATGCTCAGAATCAAGGAAGATAACGGAGAGGTAGATGCGGAAGAAGTGGGCAGTCTGATAGCCCAGGCTTATCCGGAGCGCATCGCCAGGGCGTTGGATAATATTGGCAATTTCCGCATGGCAAACGGCAATACGGTCTTCATTGACAAATCTGATGCGATGTCTGCACAGGAATGGATAGCCATCGCTTCGCTCAATTCTGCCAGCTGCAACGAATCTGCATCCGGCAAATCTGTTTCCACTAAATCTACTTCCGGTAACGATACCGGTGGCAAAGGAAAGGTTTTTCTCTGCGCACCTGTCGCAGTCAGAGACCTGCCATATACAGAGGTAGAAAACATCTCCTGGGACAGTAAGGCAGGAATGGTAAAGATGCAGATGGAACACCGCATAGGTAAGCTGGTGATAGACAGTAAGCCGATTCAGAAAGCAGATAAGCAACGGCTCATTGATATTATCTGCACCGCAGCCAGAAAAGACGGACTCAGTATGTTCGACTGGAACGAAAACATACAGCGCCTTCAGCGACGTGTAGCGAAAGTGAGCGAATGGCATCCCGAACTGGAGATACCCGATTTTTCTACAGAAAAACTTCTGTCAGCCGCTGCCGACTGGCTCCCCTTCTATCTGGAGGATGCAGGGCGAGTGATGACAAGTATCAGCGAAATGAAGAAAATCAATCTTGAGGAAGCTTTGTGGGCACTCATCCCATACGACAAGCAGCAGGAGATAGAACGCCTCGCCCCTACCCACCTTCGTGTACCTTCGGGCAGCAACATCCGCATCGACTACCGCCAGGGCGCTGAAGCCCCTATTCTAAGTGTGCGTCTGCAGGAATGTTTCGGAATGACAGAAACTCCTACGGTCAATGATGGCAAGCAGCCGCTGCTGATGGAATTACTCTCACCAGGTTTTAAGCCGGTGCAGTTGACGCAGGATCTCCACAGTTTCTGGGAAGGAACCTACTTCGAAGTACGTAAGGAGCTCAAGCGCCGATACCCCAAGCATTATTGGCCAGATAATCCGCTGGAAAGCGAAGCAGTGAGAGGAGTAAAGAAGAATAAATAGAAAATAAGAGAATTAATAAGAGAAAACAAAAGAAACAAAAAGAGAAATTAAAAGAGAAACAAAAAGAGAAATTAAAAGAGAAACAAAAAGACTGAACTTTCGCAAGTTTTGTCCCACACGCCCTGAAAGGGCAGAAGCCCCTAGCCCAGGGCATCGCCCTGGGTAATTACGGACGCAAACC
>USOQ01000003.1 GCA_900556395.1 Candidatus Segatella caccae
TGGCTATACAATTCCCGCTATTAGGGCTTGTTAGGGACTTGCACCCATTAGAATAAGCTCATGCCGAGCATACCAAAAAGGCTGGGAGCAATATTCTTGCCCCCAGCCGTACCAATCAACTTTTATTCAGAAAAACTTAAATACGATTCTTATTAAGTGAAATATTATTTGAGCGTAAACTTATGCGACTGCAACATCTCTTTAGGATCGAGAGCCTTGTCGAGTTCCTCCTTACTCATGATACCCTCCTCTATCACGATGTCGTAGACGGAGCGTCCTGTAGCATGAGCCTCCTTAGCCACCTTGGTACTTTTCTTATATCCAATGATGGGATTGAGAGCTGTCACGATACCGATGCTGTTCTTTACCATTTCATAGCAACGCTCCTTGTTGACAGTGATACCGAGGATACACTCAGAAGTAAGAGTCTCGATGGCATTCTTCATCCAGGTAAGGCTCTCGAAGAGGCTTTCGGTGATGATAGGCTCCATCACGTTGAGCTCCAACTGTCCTGCCTCTGCAGCAAAGCTGATCGTAGTATCGTTACCAATCACCTTGAAGCAAACCTGATTAGTCACCTCAGGGATAACAGGGTTCACCTTACCAGGCATGATAGAAGATCCAGGAGCCTTAGGAGGAAGGTTAATCTCATTGAGACCGCAACGAGGACCAGAAGCCATCAGGCGGAGGTCGTTGCATATCTTAGAGAGCTTCACAGCCAGACGCTTCAGCGCAGAAGAATAGCTTACATAAGCACCAGTATCAGGAGTAGCCTCCACGAGGTCGGTAGCAGTAATAAAGTTCTCGCCAGTGAGCTTACTCAAGTTAGCAGCACAGAGCTTAGCAAAGCCAGGAACAGCATTCAGACCCGTACCAATAGCCGTACCACCCATATTGATTTCGTGCAGCAACTTCACGTTGCGCTCCAAATTGAGGATTTCCTCCTCCAGGTTGTTAGCATAAGCATTAAACTCTTGACCGAAAGACATCGGCACTGCATCCTGCAACTGAGTACGTCCCATCTTGATAGCGTCAGCATACTCGTCAGCCTTATAGCGGAAGGCACTGATAAGTCCGGTGAGAGCGCCCACAAGATGTGTATTCATACGAATGAGAGCCAAGCGGATACTGGTGGGATAAACGTCATTGGTACTCTGACCGCAGTTGCAATGGTCGTTAGGTGAGCAATATTGATAGTCTCCCTTCTCGTGACCCATGATTTCGAGCGCACGGTTGGCTATCACCTCATTGGCATTCATATTCACAGAAGTACCGGCACCACCCTGCACCATGTCGATAGGGAAGTTTTCATGCCACTTGCCTTCGATGATCTCACGACAAGCTTGAGCAATAGAGCCCGAAATCTCATCGTTGATAACACCCAAAGAATGATTGGTCTCAATAGCAGCCAACTTCACGTATGCGATAGCAATGATAAAATCAGGATTGTCGCACATCGTCTTACGAGAAATGTGGTAGTTGTTGATACCACGCTGTGTCTGCACACCATAAAGTGCATCTACAGGAACCTTGAGCTCACCAAGAAGGTCAGACTCTACTCTGTATTTTTTTTCTTCAACCATAATAAGATATATTAAGCGTTAATATTTTGTTACGTTTTGTCGCTGCAAAAGTACTACTTTCTTTCCACTCTCCCTTTATAAATTCAGAACCTTTATTTGTAAAAACCGAACTTTCCTAAAATCACGCTGAAATCATCAGCAAGATTGCACTGGGAGGGCGCGGCATCTTGCCCGCCCATAAAAAATGTCCCAACATAATTAAAAATAATTAGAATGTAATACAACAAAGGGCGGGAAAAATTGCACTGGGAGGGCGCGGCATCTTGCCCGCCCATAAAAAAATGTCCCAACCTAATTAAAAATAATTAGAATGTAATACAACAAAGGGCGGGCAAGATGCCACGCCCTCCCCAGTGCAATCCCGCCCAATAAGCAGCAAGGCTGTTATTCCTTAACTTCTTTAACTTCTCTAACTTCCCTTAACTTCTCTAACTTCTTGAAGATCTTCTCTCGAAGAAAATCTTCTCGAAGAAATACCACTCCATCTCAAAAACTTTTCGTATCTTTGCATCGATGATAGGATTAGCCGATTGTAACAACTTCTACTGTTCGTGTGAGCGTGTGTTCCGCCCCGACCTGAGAGATAAACCCGTTGTCGTATTAAGCAACAACGACGGATGCGTCATTGCCCGTTCCGAAGAGGCCAAAGCATTAGGCTATAAGATGGGCGACCCCTTCTATCAAGTAAAAAACAAGCTCGAGGCTGAAGGCGTAGCCATCTTCTCGAGCAACTACACCCTCTATGGTTCCCTGTCAAACAGGGTGATGTCTATGCTCTCCCATTATTCTCCACATATCGACCAATACTCCATCGACGAGAGCTTCTTCGAGGTAGACGAGTCCATGGCAGAGGCTTTCTTCAAACAGGATTCCGACAACCACAATATGTTGACGACAGACCAAGAAGGCTCCCTCTTGCACCGCTATGGCGCAAGGATTTCTTACGATGTACTCAGAACTGTTGGCATTCCCATTTCGATAGGAATAGCAGAGACCAAGACGCTTGCCAAGATAGGTTCCAAGTTTGCTAAGAAATACAAGGGTTACCAGGGATGCTGCATCATCGACACAGAAGAACGCCGCCACAAAGCCCTTTCTCTCTTCCCTATAGAAGATGTATGGGGAATAGGCAGACAGATAGCCCGCAAACTCGACTATATGGGAATCCATACGGCAGCTCAGTTTGCCGACAAGAAAGAGAGTTGGGTGAGAAGCCACTTCAATATCACCACGGTAAGAACCTGGAAAGAACTGAATGGCGAGAACTGCATCAGCATCGATGAACTGCCCCAGAAGAAGAGCATCTGCACCAGTCGAAGCTTCTCCGACGAAGGCATTTCCGACAAAGACGTGATAGAGGAAGCTGTGGCAAATTTCGCGGTGCGATGTACAGATAAGCTACGTCGACAAGGCAGTGTATGTCAAGGCATTACCGTCTTCGCTTGGACTTCTCGTTTCAACGAGCAAGCACCCGAATTTACCATCCACAACTCCCTCACACTCCCCATACCCACACAGGCACAAGACGAGATTGTAGGAGCAGCCCTTACCATTCTGCGAAGTCGCTATCCCCACCCCATAGATAGTCGACCCGACCGTCCTGAGTTGACATTCAGATTTAAGAAAGCTGGTGTCATACTCTGGCAAATATCTCCGAGCAACCCTCGCCAACAAGACCTCTTCGACCCTATAGACCGCAATCGACAGAAGGCCCTCATGGACGCCATCGATGCCATCAACCGCAAGAACGGACATGACACCATCCGCCAAGCCATACAAGGCACCAACTGCCGATTCGACTTGAAACGAGAATACATGTCGCAACGGTTTACAACAGATATCGACGAAATCTTAGAGGTGCAATGTTGAGTGTTGAATGGTTGGGACTTATTTGGGGGATAAGCACTGGGAGGGCGTGGCATCTTGCCCGCCCATAATCAATTTGTAAGCAACTTATTGGGCGGGCAAGATGCCACGCCCTCCCAGTGCAAGCCTGTCCACTCAACATTCAACACTCAACATTCAACATTCAAAAAAAAAAATATGGAAGACAAAATTAAACTAACCATTCACCCTGCCACTATAGGCGAGAAGACACCCATTCCCCTGGCAGGACAAAGTGTGAAAGCAGGATTCCCCTCCCCTGCACAAGACTATATGGAGGGAGACATCGACCTCAACGAGGTACTCATACAGCATCGTGAAGCCACCTTTTACGTCCGCATATCGGGCGACAGCATGACAGAGGCAGGCATCCTCGACGGAGACCTTGCCATTGTAGACCGACAGATAGAACCCTCTAATGGCAACTTCGTCATTGCCTTTGTTGATGGCGAGTTTACCATCAAGCAGTTCAAGATAGACCCTTCGGGAACTTTCGGCTGGCTCATCCCATGGAACAAAGCCTACTCTCCCATTCGTGTCGACGAGAATAACCGTTTCTTGATATGGGGTGTCGTCACCTATGTCATCCATCGCATAGCAGAGTAACTATGCTGTAAATTAGTATCAAACGCATCATAATCAATTAACTAAACTTTCGCATATCAGGAAGTTAGATGAAGTTAAGACGTAGGTCTCTTAGGAGGAGAAGTTAAAGGAGTTAAGACGTAGGTCTTGCTGCTTAAGAACTACGCCCAAAAAGACTATTGTCTTAACTCCTCAGCGACCGTAGGGAGCGATAACTCCTTAACTCCTTTAACTTCTGAATTTGCGGAACTTGAATAAATTATATAAATTATGTCATACAAAGAATTTACCTCTCTACCAACCAACTACCCCGTATGTGAGCTTAGCAACTGCCCCATGGCAGCTACTTGCCTGCATCATGTAGCCTACTCCATCGTGATGGAACAGAACAAAGAGTATCTGCACCTGATCAATCCCAACAGGTGCAGCAAGAACGAGTCATGCACCTACTATCGGAATAAAAAACCGATTGTATACGCCCGAGGATTCACCAACTTCCAAAAGCAGATGTTTCCTCAGCAGTACGACAAGTTTATGACAACCCTCGTCCTCCACTTCGGACGCAACCAATACTTCAAGCGTAGACGTGGCGACGTTCTCCTTCCTCCCGAGGAGCAAGAAGTAATAAGACTGATGCTCGAAAAGGCGGGAGCAGACTCCTCGATGGACTTCGATAAATATGAAGAACGCATCAACTGGAGTGACTGATTTATGCCATCTCAGTACCTTATCAGTACCACATAAGTACCACTCCGCTGCCAGCCAACTGAAACTCCAGTACCACCCAGCTGAAACTCCAGTACCACTTAAGTAACACCAAATGTGGTACTGGGAGTAGTTGTTGGGTATAGTCGCTTAGGAGGAGAAGTTAAGGAGTTAAAGGAGTTAAGACGTATGTCTTGCTGCTTAAAAACTACGCTCCAAAAAGACTATTGTCTTAACTCCTCAGCGACCGTAGGGAGCGATAACTCCTTTAACTCCTTAACTCCTCAAAAAAAAAACTTTATAACTCACTCACCTAATGATTGTAACGACAAAGAATGTATTATCGTTGCATATTTATTCAGGATAATACATTATAATATAAATATTAAGCAAATCACTTGGGATAACAAGAAATTTTTTGTAAATTTGCAGCGTTTTAAATTAACTTAATATTAGCCCTAATCCATTTTTAGGGAAAAATGCGATGAGGGTGGCGAAGAGTCGCTTGAAAAATATAAAAGTAATTGCAAACGAGAATAAAATTGGAAGAAATAATAATTAATATATTTTTAAACAACCAAAAGAAACAAACAAGAATGAGAAGAATTTCCCTATTGCTTGTCTCTCTTATCATGTTGGTTGCTCAATCAGCATTGGCGCAGAACTTTAGCGTCAAGGGTACGATTATCTCTTCGGAAGATAACGAACCACTGATTGGTGCCACCATCCTACAAGAGGGAACAACAAATGGTGTTGCCACCGATGTAGACGGCAACTTCACCATCGAGGTAAAGGGTGCTTCAAAAGCTACGCTGGTAATTTCGTATATCGGCATGGTGACCCAGAAGCGTCCTGTCAATGCACAGACAAAAACTCTGAATGTGACACTCGACCCTGACTCTAAGGTGGTAGACGAAGTGGTGGTAGTGGCTTACGGAGTGAGAAAGAAAGGAACCATCGCTGGTTCGGTGTCGGCAGTGAAGGCAGAGAAGATAGAGAACGTGCCTGCTGCCAGCTTTGACCAGGCTCTGCAGGGTCAGAGTACAGGTTTGCAGGTAATCGCCTCTTCAGGTGAGCCCAGCAAGGCTGCCTCGTTCCAGATTCGTGGTACCAACTCTATCAACTCGGGTAAGGCGCCTCTCTTCATCCTCGACGGTGTGCCAATCTCAAGCTCTGACTTCAACACACTGAGCCCTAACGACATCGAGAGCATCTCGGTACTGAAGGATGCTTCTTCTACCTCTATCTATGGTGCTCGTGCTGCCAATGGTGTGGTGGTAATCACATCTAAGCGTGGTCTCTCCATGGATAAGGCTAAGATAACACTGCGCGCACAGTATGGTTTCTCTGAGTTGGCTCAGAACAACTGGAAGATGATGAACACCGCAGAGCGCATCCAGTTTGAGAAGGAAGTGGGACTCGATGCTGGTAAGGACTACAACCTCTTGTCGAAGGTGAACGTAAACTGGCTCGACGAGGTGTTCAACGACCGTGCACCGCTGCAGAGCTATGAGCTCTCTATCAACCGTGCCACCGACCGACTCAACTACTATGTATCTGGAGGTTTCTACGATCAGGACGGTATTGCACAGAACTCTACCTTCCGTCGTTACAACTTGCGTACCAACGCTGACGTGAAGGCAAGCAAGTGGCTCAAAGTGGGAACCAACACCATGGCAGCTTACGAGGAGGCTCAGCAGGCTGACGACGGTAGCTACACCACCGTTACTCCTATCTCGGCTTGTCGATTCATGTTGCCATACTGGAGTCCTTATGCTAAGGACGGAAGCTTGGCTTCGCTGTCTAACAAGAACTGGGCGGGTACTACAGAGAACCCTATCGTGTACATGGCAAACAACCCTATCAAGCACAAGAAGTACAAGGTGCTCTCTACTATGTATGCAGAGATCTACCCTATAGAGAACCTCACTGTACGCACACAGTTTGGTGCTGACTTCACTCACTCGGCTTCTTTCTTGCAGTCGTTCCCAAGCCTTTCGTCTAACAACGGACAGGGTACTGCAGCTCGACTGAGCAACGACATCCTCAACCTCACAGAGACTACTACTGCCAACTATCGCTTCAGTCTGAAGGACATCCATGCCTTCAACGTGATGCTCGGTCAGGAGGCTGTGAGCTACCACTCAGAGGGATTCCAGGTGTACTCAAAGGGACAGACAAGCGACCTGCTCACCAATGTATCATCAGGTACACGTGCCAGCCGCTGGGGTGACTCTTCGTCAGACTACTCTTACCTGTCGTTCTTCATGCGTGGTGAATACAACTACAAGGAACTCTACTATGCCGACTTCTCGCTGCGTACTGATGCTTCGTCAAGATTCGGTAAAGACCACAGATGGGGTACATTCTGGTCGTTGGGATTCATGTGGAACGTGAAGCAGACCAACTGGCTGAAGGATATGAAATGGCTCAGCAATGCACAGATAGCTGTCAGCACAGGTACTTCGGGTAACTCGGAGATTCCTAACTACTATCACCTCGCACTCGTTTCGGGTGATGCCAGCTACGACGATGTGGCAGGTTTCTATCCTTCTCAGAGTGGTAACGAGGACTTAGGATGGGAGTCTACCTGGGCGAACAACTTCGCACTGCGCTTGGGATTCCTCGACCGCATCAACTTCAGCTTCGAGACTTACTACAAGCGTACATCCAATATGCTCATGCGCGTACCAGAGTCGTACACCGTCACTGGCGAGGGCTATCGCTGGAAGAACGTAGGTGTGATGGCTAACAAGGGTATCGAGCTTAGCGCCGATGGCGACATCATCCGCACACGCGACTTCACATGGAACGTGAGCGCCAACGTATCATACAACCAGAACCGTCTGAAGGAACTCTACAACGGTGTGACAGAATATGTAAACTCTACCACGGGTCTGAAATATGTCGTAGGTCACTCTGTGAGCGAGTTCTTCCTCAACCGCTATGCTGGTGTAAACCCTGCCAATGGTGAGCAGCTGTGGTATGACAAGGACGGCAACGTGACCAACGAGTTCCGCGAGAGCGACAAGGTGATGACAGGCAAGACTTACGATGCACCATGGATGGGTGGTTTCGGCACAAGCCTGCGCTGGAAGGGCTTGCAGCTCACAGCGCAGTTTAGCTGGATAGGTACACGCCACGTCATCAACAACGACCGTTTCTTCGAGGAGAGCGGTATCATGTTTGGTACTGCTTACAACCAGTCGAACCGTCTGCTCTACGACCGCTGGAAACAGCCTGGCGATATCACCGATATCCCACGCTGGGGCGAGATAACCCAACTCGACGACCGATTCCTTGAGAATGCTGCGTTCTTGCGTATGAAGAACCTCAGCTTGTCTTACTCGCTGCCACAAATCTGGTTGCGCAAGACCCACTTCTTCAATATGGTGCGCATCTACGGACAGGCTCAGAACCTCTTCACCATCACCAACTTCAATGGTCTTGACCCAGAGGTTTCATCCAATATTTACCAGGCGCAGTATCCTGCTTCACGCCAGTTTACTATGGGTGTGGAACTGCAATTCTAAGCATGAAAGGAGAAATATAATATGAATATTAAAAATATAAAGACATACATCCTGTCGGGCATCATCACCCTGTCGCTGTCTTCATGTCTTGACAAGTACCCAGAGGACTCTATCCCCATGGACAAGGCCATCAACACAACAGAAGACGTCAACAAGTTAGTGATAGGTATCTACGACAGCTTTAAGAGCAGCGCGCTCTATTCGGGCAAACTCACTATCCTGCCCGACCTACAAACAGACCTCGTGTTCTGCGTAAAAGGATACTCGAATACGTATGGCGATATCTACAGATGGAAAGACATCAAGCCTACCAATACTGATATTGAGGCTGTATATGCGTCGCTCTACGGAGTAATCAACAGTTGTAACTACTTGCTCGACAACATCGAGCGCGTAAGAGCTAAAGTAAATAACGATACTGAGCTTGACCAGTTGGAGCAGTATGAAGGCGAGGCTCGCTTCGCTCGCGCCTTGGCTTACTCGGAGCTCATCAAGTGCTTCTGTAAGGCTTACGATAGCGACGAGCAGGCTGCCAATGAGCTTGGTGTAGTCATTACCGAGCATTACAAGGGAGACGAGGCCCAGAAGAGAGCTACCCTGAAGGAATCATACGAGTTCGTATTGAAAGACCTGGATAAGGCTACTGAATACCTGAAAGTAGACGAGGATGAGAAGGGCGACCTCTACGACATGCCTTACTTCACCGAGTTCGCTTGTCATGCCTTGCGTGCGCGCGTATCATTATATATGCACCGCTGGGACGATGCCATCAAGTATGCTTCGAAGGTAATCAGCAGCAAGCGCTACTTCATGGCAAGCTGCACACAGAATATTGGCAGCACCAGCATGTACAACTATCAGTGGACTGAAGGTAAGTCGACAGAAGGTATCTGGAAAGTGGAATTCACACTCAACAGCTACGGAGGAGCCCTCGGCACCATATTTAGCAACTACAACTATGCGACCTATCGTCCAGACTATGTACCTGCTAAATGGGTAATCAACTCTTATGACAACAACGACTTGCGTGCGTCTTCTATTTTCCGCAACGTGACAACAGGCTACGAGCATGCACTGAACTGGCCTATGCTCATCAAGTACATGGGCGACTCAGACTTCAGAAGAAACAACATCCTGCATGTTCACCGCCCCACCGTGCTCCGTCTGTCAGAGCAATACCTCATCCGTGCAGAGGCTTACGCTATGAAGGAGGAATACACCAAGGCAGGTAAAGACATCTCTACACTGAGAACAGCACGCTATTCTACCTATGGTGGTAACACTGCTCTGAGCAAGAGCAACGCCATGGACGTGATAGAGGCTGAACGCGTGAAGGAACTCTATATGGAGGGCTTCCGACTCAACGACCTGAAGCGCTGGCACAAGGGTTTCAAACGTGACATCAAAGATCAGCCTGCTGCTAACTTCGTACAGAGCAGCCTCAAGGTAGAAAAAGACGACCCACTCTTCGTATGGCCTATTCCTCAGCATGAGCTGGAGGCACCAGGTTCAGAGATTGAGCCTAATGAAAGTAACAAATAATATAAATATAAAGAGACGATCATGAAGAAAATAATGATGGGATGCTTGGCAGCTGCGGCTGCTATCATCACGCTTGCGAGCTGTTCGCAAGACTATACCACCTATTCTGGTCCGAGCCACATCATGTTCTCTGATACGCTCTATCAGTATCCAGTACAGGAAAGCAACGAGATATTCAACGTGCCTGTATCTGCTACAGAGAGAGTAGACTACGACCGCACTTTCGCTGTGGAGGTGGTAGACAAGCAGAGTAACGCCATCGAGGGTCTGCACTACCGACTCCTGGATAACACCGTCACCATTAAGGCGGGAGAGATTGTGGGCAACGTGCAGGTACAGGGCATCTACGACAACATAGGTAAGACCGACTCGCTGGGCTTCACCCTCAAGTTGGTAGTACCAGAGAAGTACAACTGGACTGAACTTTACAAAGACTATACTCACGTGGTCATGCTGAAGTCTTGTCCTTTCGACATCAATAACTTCACAGGATGGTGCGTAGTGACTTCTACTTTCTACACCCAGTATCTCAACAATGTGAGCCACAGACTCGTAAGAACAGAGTTGGTGGAGGGCGAAGAGAACACGGTTCGCATCAAGGATGTTTACTACGACGGCTACGACATAAAGTTGAAACTCTGTCCTGGCAACCCACTGGAACCCAAGGTGGAGATGGACGAGCAAATAGTAGGTAAAACTGGCGAGGCCTTCGGAACAATCTACGGAGACGGCAAGTTGCGCATCAACCAGCTTCCTGCATATAACTCTTATTTCAACACCTGCCAGAACTTCGTGATGCAATATGTATTGATGAGCGTCAACAAGAAGGACGGCACACTGCTCGATAACGTAAATATGTATATCAACCTCTTCGAGTGGGTGAGCGATGCTGAAGCTGAGAGAATACAAAGAGAAGGCTTTTAAGTAATTGGAGATGTCTTAAAAATAAACATCACACAAAAAAGAGAAAACATTCAACAATCAATAAGAATTAATGAATATGAAATCATATCTTTCTAAATATTGGCTCGTCCTCATGGTGCTGGCTTCTGCCACACTCTTCGCAGCTTGTTCAAGCGACGACGATGCCACTTCTAACCCTGTGTTCCCACAGGTACAGACATTCGCTGGTGCTGCTGGCGATGAGTTCGACTTCACCTTTGAGGCTAACGAGAACTGGAGCCTCGCTTCTTCTGCCATCTGGTGCCATCTGGCTCAGAACGCAGAGGCTGCTGATGCCTTCGTACTCAACGGTACAGCTGGCAAGCAGACCATCAAGGTAAAACTTACTGCCGACGATGCGAGCAAGGACAAGACAGTGGCTCAGCTCTTCCTCAACATGGGTGGCCAGAAGGTGGCTATTGCTGAGATCATCCGTTCTGCTGATGGTTACGAACTTGAGGTGTGCGACGAGAATGGCAACCCTATCGACGAGATCGAGGTGGGTTACCAGGATGTCATCGGTCAGCCTACCTACAACAAGTTCATCGTGAAGGCCAACTATCGTTTCGCTGTTACCAACACTCCAGCATGGGTTGATCTCGAGGGCGGTTACCTCGTAGGAAAGCCTAACGTAGATGCCAAGGGTGGTGTTACCTTCAAGGAGAACCAGGGCTTGAGCGCCAAGTATGCCATCAGCAAGGAAGACAATTACACCATCACATTCTCATCAGAGGACGGCAAGGCTGAAAAGACCATGCCCGTTGTCTTCAAGGGTATGCCTGCTAAGGCCATCAACATTGTTCGCCCCGAATCGTCATCCCTGTGGGCTGTATGGAGCGTATCTACCGATGGTAAGACATTCACACAGAACAGTAGCAGTCTGACTGGCGAGACAACCAGCAGCACGACTTATCACAACTTCGTACCTTTCACGATTTCAGCCCTGAACGATGCTTACAAGTTGGTGGTTTTCGAGAAAAAGAATGGTCATCTCTACGAGGACGACAGCCAGGCTGTTCAGCTCACAGGTGAGAATGGTAATGCAAAGCTCACTGTCAAACCTCTCTCTGGTAGCAGCCGTGAGTTTACCGTCTACGTACTGCCACAGAGTGTGTACGAGAGCTTTGAGAATGGTCTCGACGGTATGCTCGACGAAAAATGCACTGAGGTACGCACCGAGTATGACGACTACTTCCTGATGAACATCGAACAGAAGGAAGCCAAGAAGGACGATGCCGACGTGGTGCTCCCTATCATTACCAGCATGGGTATGCAAGTAGACTGCGCTAAGTCTGACAACGCAGACTACAAGGCTTTCTTGAGAGACAACTTCGGCTACACTGGCGACGATATCTTCGAGGCTACAGTATATGGTGGTTTCGTAGCTGTTTATCCTCAGTTGGAGGATTGGAATCCTATGGCTGGCGATGGCGTAATCTTCGCCGACGGCACAATGAATCTCATCGAGAACTATTCACTGGAACAGGACGAGACAGGTATCTATGCTGGTGTGTATACCGATAAGCTCACCTTCCCTATCATCGCAGTATTCCAAAACATGACGGGCGAAGTGAAGCGTGTGGTCATTATCAATAACATGGGTTTTAGAAGCAAGAAAAACAGAAAGTAAATGAAAACAATCTATCAATACAGCAAGGCTTGCTTGTGCCTCATGGTGGCTCTGCTCACCATGACATTCACAAGCTGCTCAGACGATGCTACAGAGGGCTGGGACGGCACATACGGATATGTGCAGTTCGTTGTCTCCAAGAAAGTATCGTCGAAGGCTACTCGTGCCGCTGCCGTTGACAAACTTGAGAAATTGGCTGATGCCAAGAAGATCAAGGTGGTGATGGAGCATGATGGTACGACAGTGACGCAGACTTTAAAACTCAATGCCTACGATGAAAACAATGCTGAGTATGGCTTGAGAAGTGATAAACTGCAGCTCGCTTCGGGCGCTTACACCCTCATCGGTTTCTATCTCTACGATGGTGTAGACGAGGAACTCTTGGCGTCTTCTGCCACAAACGAATTTGTCGTAGTGGGCGGAGGACTCAACAAGCAGGATCTCACCGTGGCTACTGTGGAGCGTGGTAAGGTGCAGTTCGACCTGGTGAAGGAATGGAAGAAGACACGTGGTGCCAACGAGGAGTATCTCTTCTCTAACATCCGCATGGTGGATGTCAGCGTGACCAACCTCTTCACTCGCGAAACCTTCAACTTCACCGACCTCAAGGTGAAGTACAAGGAGGAAAGCAAGGAGAACCAAGACTCTAACAACTCTGACGACAAGTACATGAGCGTGGGCATGGCGCACTGCGACTCTACCCTATGGTTGCCAGCTGGTACTTATCAGGTGACTTCTTACACCACCTATGGTAAGACGGGTGCTGTGAAGACTACATTCGAGACACAGCCTGTTAAGGGCGAGGCTTTCGTAGTGACAGACAACCATCTCACAGACAATGCACAGGTACCTGTGCTCCTCTCTGAAACCAAAGAATACATCAAGGACTACAAGGCGCTGAAGGCTCTGTGGGAGTCGCTCGGCGGTAAGGACTGGAGTTTCTATGGCGACGCTACCTTCCATGGTGCTAACTGGAACTTCAACAAGGAACTCGATATGTGGGGACAGCAGCCTGGCGTAACGCTCAACAGCAATGGCCGTGTCATCGGTATCATCATCGCTGGCTTCGGTGCTAAGGGTATTGTACCTGATGCCATCGGTCAGCTCACTGAGTTGCAGGTACTCAACTTCGGTTCACACGACGAAAAGATAGGTGCTAACCTCTTCGATGAGTATGATGCTGCTCATCTCAGTGCCGACCGCAAGATGGCTATGCGTCACGACTATGAGAACAAGTTCCTCAAATATGACGCGCGTGCCAACATGTCGGAGATGATCATCAACAGCTTCAACTCTGATGCTAAGAACGTGAAGAATAAGATTCAGAAGGATTCACGCATTCAGCTCAAGGACGCTCAGATTGGTCTTACCACCAATAAGATTACTGGTATCTCGAAGGCTATCTATCGCCTCACCAAGATGCAACAGTTCTATATCGGTAACTCGCCTATCACTGCTGATGAGGTATGTTCTAAGTTCTACGACGACGAGACCTCAGAGTATCATCGTTTTGCAGAGGAGTTTACAGACGAGTCTTGGGCCGCTATGACAAGCCTCACCGACCTGGAGCTCTACAACTGTCCTAAGCTCACACGCATTCCTGACGTATACTATGAGTTGCCTAATATCCAGGCATTCAACTTGGCTCGCAACAAGGGTATCTCTGCCCGACAGTTGCGCGAAGACTGGGAGAGAATGACTTACAACACTATCGGTAAGACTATTCAGATTCTATACCTCAGCCACAACAACCTGGAGGAATTCCCTGATACATGGGCACTGCACAACATGGTGAAGCTCGGATTGCTCGACTTGGCATACAACAACATTAAGAAAGTGCATGCCTTCGGCAAGGAGGTGGAACTCGCTTCGCTCTATCTCAACAACAACCAGATAGAGGAAATCCCAGCAGACCTGTGCGGCTTCTCGGACAATACTGAGAGTCTGAACTTCTCATACAATAAGATTAAGAAGATTCCTAACATCTTCGATGCAAGTTCAATACACATCATGGGCTCTGTCAACTTCTCTAACAACGAGATTACAGGAGTAGACAATACAGGCGGTTACAAGGGTATTAACGCCAGCACCGTGACCCTCGCCAACAACAAGCTCACCAAGTTCCCTTCTGAGATTATTGCAGCAGGCTCGCCTATCACTACTCTCGACCTGAGCGGCAACCTGATGACAACAATACCTAAGGGTTCTATCAGAGGTAAGAACGCTTACCTGTTGCAGGTAATCGACTTGAGATTCAACCATCTCACCGAACTCTCTGACGACTTCTTGAGCAACAATATGCCTTACATTACCAACATCGACTTGAGCTACAACCGCTTCAGCCAGGTGCCTCCACAGCCCCTCAACAGCGGTTATCTGAGAGCCTTCGGCATCAATCACCAGACCGATGCACAAGGCAACCGCACGTTGCGTACATGGCCTACTGGCATCACCAAGTGCCCAAGCTTGATACAGTTCCAGATTGCAGACAACGATATTCGCAAGGTAGACGAGGTTCTCACTCCTCACCTCTATATCGTCAATATCAAGGGCAACCCCAACATCTCTATCGATGTAACGAGCGTTTGTCCATATATCAAGGCAAAAGCTTATATGCTCTTCTACGATAAGAACCAGGACATCCGTGGATGTGATGCGCTCGATCTCGAAAATTAAATCTCATAAGGAAGTCAATTTATAAGTATGAAATATAAAAATCAATTCACATGGCTCCTCGCTCTTGGTGCTGCGCTTTTCGCAGCATCCTGCAGCGACAGCGATGATGTGCAAATTCCTGGAGGTATTGCCATCGACAAGGAGCAAATAGAAATAGGTGCTGAGGGCGGAAGTCAGCAGTTTACCATCCAAGCTACACAAAACTGGGTGAGCAGCGTGGCTGGCAACTGGGTGACAATGAACCCCGCCAATGGTGTGGGCTCTACCACAGCTACTATTGATGTGGACACGACGCTGATGACCGGTCGTCGCACCACAGAAATCATTTTGGAAGGTGCCAACCACGAGCGTCGCACGCTTTCCATCGTACAGTTTGGTTTCGGTAAGCAGATTGCTATCAAGGAACCTTTTGTAGAAATCGAAAACTCTGCTGCCTACGACAAGCGCGCTTTCGAGAATGTCATCTCTGCCAACGTGGAGTGCAAGATTGGACAAATCGAATATAGCTTCGAGGGAAACCTCAGCGAAAGCGAGAAGGCTGACTATGAAAGCGAGCGCGAAGGATGGCTCCTCAACGAAAAGAACGAGAACAAGCTCATCGGTGCAGACCTGGGCATCAAGCTCGACCGAAAGGCACGTCCGCGTACCGTGAAGCAAAAGATGCGCTGGAATATGAACATCGTGCCTGCAGTGCGCGTGGCTAAGGTGCATCTCGTACCTGTTCACGAAGACGATAAGTTGGTGGACGCTGACGGCAATGAGACTGAGGACGTGATTCTCACCGTGCGCCAGGCTGCTGCTCCTAAGATTGAAGACAACCGTGCAGGTGACTCGCTCTCTATCATCATGATTAATCAGAAGATTAACAGCATGGCTACATTCGACACCAGCGACAATATGCGCAACTGGAGCAATGTGGTGCTGTGGGAACCTACTGATGCTTTCGTGAAGCAGCATCCTGAGGCTGTGGGTCGTGTGAGAAGCGTGAAGTTCAGTATGTTCAACCTCAAGGCTGGTGAAACGCTGCCTAAGGAGGTGAAGAACTTGAAGTATCTCGAAACCTTCTCTATCGCCAGCAACGAGAACAACCAGATTCGCAATATGGAACTGGGAGAAGACATCTGCGAATTGCCTTATCTGAAATATCTCACCGTACAGGCTTATGGTCTTACCAAGCTGCCTGCTAATTTCAAGAAGTTGGGTAGAAGTTTGGTAGCCCTCAACTTGGTGAGCAACAACTTCAATAAGCTCTCTGACATCACCAAGGTGGTGAATGAAGAAAACTTCCCTCACCTACGCACGTTCATATTCTATGCACAGCGACGCACTGATGTCTGCATCAACCTACAGGGTCTGAACCGAGACAACAATGGCAACTTCGTGTACAACAACTACCCTATCGGTCTCTATGGTGACATCAGTAGCGACTACACAGAACGTAAGGCATTCCTCTCTCTCCTCACTTGGGAGAACTTGCGTGCGCTTGAGCTGTCTTACTGCTTCTTGGAGGGCGAATTGCCATCCGATGAGGATGTAGACGCTGCACTGCGTGCGGCTGGCAAGCCTACTCGTTACACAGCAGAGGACTTCTCTACCAACAAGAAGGAATGGAGTGACAAGCTCGTGGGCGACACCTGTAAGTGGCTTCTCTCTAATAGAAGCAACCCTATCACCTGTCGCACAAAGGACGGAAAGACAGTCTACGAGAAAGTTTACCCAACTGACGTGCCTCGCGTGCTGCCTAAGTGCCGCACTCTTTCGCTCAACCTCAACTTCTTCACGGGCGCTGTGCCTAAGTGGATATTATTCCATCCTCGCATGGTATTGTGGAGTCCTTCTACGATGATCTTCAATCAGCAGGAGCGCGGACACAACAGCCGAGGAGAAGCAGTAGGATTCTCTAATATGGCTGAGGATATATTCAGCTATGAGTACTACTACGGCACCAAGGACCCAGGCAACAAGACTGAAGTTCAGGGTGTGGCTTATCCTCTGTACTATCGCGCCTTCGTGGCTGCTGGCGACGTCAACGAGGCTACCGTACTCGCTAAGTACAAGAGAAGCAAGAAATAAATGATCAAACTTGAAAAGTTGAACTTGCAATAGTTCAATAAAAAGATACATCAAATTCAAAGAATATGAAGAAAATATTTTTCTATATCTCGATGTTCGCTATGGCATTGACAGGTTGTACAGACAACCTGTCTGCCATCGACAATGCAGGAGGAAAGACAGATGTCAGCATCCCTGCTGATGCCGAGGCTGGAGAGCTGATCATCAAGTTCAGCCCTGCCATGACTGACATCCTTGACCAGACACAGTTGAGCAAAACTCGCGGTGCGCTGGCCACCCGTTCGGGCATTCCTTCTACCGATGAAGTGCTCGATATATTGGGAAGCTACAGTTTCAAGCGTGTGTTCCCCGTTGATCCTAAGAATGAGGCTCGCACTCGCGAGGCTGGACTCCACCTATGGTACACGGTGAAGTTTGACAAGGGAACAGACCTCAAGACGGCGGCTGAACGTCTGAAGCAGTTGGGCGAAATCACTAAGGTGCAGACCAACGGACGCATCAAGCGTGCATACAATTCGGATAACAAGCGAATCTTCCTCAGTGAGAAGGCACTTCAGCAGCGTGCTACTCGTGCTAATGCTGGCGAACCTAACGACCCTGGATTCGCTTTCCAGTGGCATTATCGCAACCTCGGTGAGGGTAACTATGGTTTTGAGAACCTCAACCCTAACGAGGCTAAGGCTATTGCAGGCTGTGATGTCAATGCACTCGAGGCTTGGAAGACTTGCTCTGGCGACCCTTCTATCATCGTCGCTGTGCTCGACGAGGGTGTGATGTATACGCATCCTGACCTCGCTGCTAATATGTGGTGCAATCCTGGCGAGACTAAGCAGGGTGACAAGAACGATGGCGACGGCAATGGTTATGCTGGCGACTTACACGGCTACAACTTCGTAGAGAATAGCGGAAACATCACCTGGGCTGACGCCAACGACTCGGGTCACGGTACACACGTAGCAGGTACTATCGCTGCTGTCAACAACAACGGCGAGGGCGTATGCGGCGTGGCTGGTGGCGACGGAACTCCCAACTCGGGCGTGAAAATCATGACCTGCCAGCTGTTCTCGGGCCAGAACTTGGCCACACTTGCCGCAGAGGCAAGAGCTATCAAGTATGCAGCCGATAATGGTGCTGTCGTCTTGCAGTGTAGTTGGGGTTACAACTCCTCAGAGAGTAACATCCTGAATGGTTACACTCCTGGTCCTGCCACAGAGAAGGAATGGGCTGAGACTTATCCACTCGAGAAGGAAGCACTCGACTACTTCATCACCAATGCAGGCTCACCTAACGGCATCATCGATGGTGGTATCGCTGTCTTCGCTGCAGGTAATGAGTATGCTGCTAACCCAGCCTTCCCTGGCGCTTATTCTAAGTGTGTGTGTGTGGCTTCACTCGCTGCCGACTTCACACCTGCTTGCTATACCGACTTCGGTTCACTCGTGACACTGAGTGCTCCTGGTGGTGACCTCGAATATTATGGTAAGATAGGTCAAGAGGAAGATGAGTACTGGGCTGAGACAGCAGAGCAGAAGGGAGCAGTGCTCTCTACCATGATCAAGAACGGCAAACCTGCCTATGGCTACATGGAAGGCACATCTATGGCTTGTCCTCATGCTGCAGGTGTAGCTGCCTTGGGATTGTCTTACGCTGTGAAGCAAAACCGCCATTATCGTGCTGCCGACTTCATCGCTCTGATGAAGAAAGCAGTGAAGCCTCTCGACGGCTATTATGAGAATGGTGCTACAAAGACTTATTATCTCAACCACACTACGATGGGTGCTTCGCCTGAGGTAGTAGAACTCTCCAAGTACATCGGCAAAATGGGTACAGGTCTTATCGACGCTGGCAAGCTCCTCGATGGCATTAAGAACAAGGAGTTCAGCTCTGATATGAAATTGCCTAACATCTACGTTGGCGTCGAGAAGACTATCAAGTATAATCTCGCACTCTATTTCGATGGTATCGCAGATGGATACTCTTGCAACATCGCAAACAACGAGATTGCAACTGCTTCTGTAGAGGGTGCCACTCTCACCATCAAAGGTTTGAAGGCTGGTAGTACTTCACTCACCATCACTGCAGGCGGCAAGACCCAAACTGTAACTGTCATGGTAAGACAAGGCGCTAACAGCAACGGATGGATGTAAAAACTCTTAAACAAGTAAGATGAAATTTCCCTTCATAAAAACCATCATAGCATGCTTCTTGGCCTGGCCCATCATGGCTCAGGCTCAAGAAGAGCTATTGAAGTTTGACACGCCACTCATCAACGCTGGCACCATGACAGAGGACGATGCTCCACAAACCTTCACCTTTGTGGGAAAGAATGTGAGCAACAAGGTGATTCACATCACTGAGGTGAGAACCAGTTGCGGATGCACAAAGACTTCTGTCATAGGCGACGTGATGCAGCCTGGCGATAGCTGTCAAATTCTTCTTACCTTTACACCGAATCGCTATCCTGGCACCATCAACACGGGTGCTCTTGTCTATCTCAAAGAGGTGAAAGGACAGCCTGCTGTAAAGTTAGCTCTTGCAGGACAGGTGTTGCCTGGTGCAGATGCGTGGGCTCGCTATCCTCACAAGATGGGAACACTGAGACTGAAACAGTCGCAGATGAGCATCGAGGTGGTAAGACCTGCCACAAGTCCTTCGGGGCGCATCCTCTGCGGTAATAGCGGTGATAAACCGCTACACATAAGCAGTCGTTTTCTACCTCTCTATGCTAAGCTCAAAACAGAGCCTGAAGTAATAGAACCTGGTGGCGAAGCCGATCTCGTCGTTACCATCATGACCGACAAGATACCGACTACCATGCCTGAGACTTTCTCCTTCCCTATCGTTCTCGAAGGAATTGAGACAAGACCTTCTGACAGGACTATAATGGTAAAGGTAAAAAGGATGATAGAAAAGTAAAAAAGGGAAAACTTGGAAAGAGTTAAAATATTAAAAGTAAAAAAGTAAAACTATGGCATATTTAAAGAAAATCTTCACCCTCATGGTGATTGCTCTCTTGGCTTGCAATTTCACAGCTTGCAGCAGCGACGATGACGCACCCGAGGAAAAAGAAATCGAAGTAACACCTGCCAACATACATGGCACATGGAAGTTGGTGGAATGGAACAATGGTGAGCAGGTGCCTGAAGGCGTGTACTGCTACATCGTCTTCGACCGCAAGGAACAGACATTCAAGATGTATCAGAACTATGACAGTATGTATGGTCGTTTCATCTCTGGAACATTCAATATCAAAAACGACCCTTATCAGGGATACATCATCAAGGGTTACTACGACAATGGTGTGGGCGACTGGCAGAACAGCTACATTGTTAATCGTCTCCTCCCTTCAGGCACCATGACATGGACCGTACAGGGCGATGCTACCAATGTCTGCCGCTATGAGCGCTGCAGCGAGGTGCCTTCTGAGATTGTCAAAGAGACAGAGGGTAAGGCGGAATAATTCCTCCACCCACTCTTTATCGCCCTGAAGAATTTTAAGCTGAGACTACAACTCCAGATAAGTATATCCTGACTGTATTCTTCAAAACTTCCTTATCAGAATGATTGGGATTGTTTTCCTAAACGACTTCAGAGGGCTTTATAACAAACGAAACTGACTCGGTTCCGAACATAGTCTGGAACCGAGTCAGTTTTGTTTTATTTGTGCAATAAACGCCTTAACTTCACTATAAGTTACTGCTTCTATAAGGGGTAAATCAACTCTGAAACAGGAAGAGAATGATGTGATAAAGTTGAGCTATGAGGAGATAGAGAAGAAATACTCCACCTAAACGTCCTACACCACTCACTAACGCCTCGTATACAGCAACTATGCTCTTCAAGCGGTCGCTCATCACGCCGTAACTGACGCTCATCACCATCAGGGAAAAACAACAGTAAGGCACAAGACTGGCAGAGAAACTGCTGGGAAAGAGACCACCCATCACATTGAGCAAGATGGCATGAGGCGCCATGACAAGAGCCAACATGAGGAGAATGAAGAAAATGCCCTCAAAAAGAGCCAAACGCATAGCGATGCGCTGACGATACTCGGAAGCTTTGTAATGCAGAATGCCGCTATGGTCTACGACTCCATAGACAAAAGAGAGAAGTAGGAGCCATACCAACAAAGGCGACTCGATGTTGTCGACAAAGCGGCCAAAGAACCAACGAATACCTCCCGCGCTAAGAAGAGAACGGGAAAAACTGTCGGGCATCGCAGCCGTCAATAGCCACGATGCTAAAATGAGCAACACCTGCCCCACAGCGAGCAGGAATGCCAACCAAGCCAACAGATGATTACTCTTCATCGGCCTTCAGATTATCTACATCGAGGATGTGAAGTTCTAAGGCTCTCACCACCAAACGTGTGGCATTGATACCTATACCATTATTGCCATCAGGGAAGAGTTTCTGTACGAGTTCGTTTTGACGCTTCTCTAAGCTCTTCACACCAAAGGGCATTCCGCGTAAACCTGTGATTTGCTCCTTAGTATAACCTAAAGCCAAATGGCGAAGGAATCGTTCGTCGTACTCATCTATTTCGTAATTGACTAACGCTTCCTGGCGCATCAACTGACTATTAACACTTCGCTTGAAGCGCTCAATAATCTTCTGAAGGATGGGTTGATTAAACACCATCTTCTTACCATTCATACAACTGGCTACATCGCCACGAGTAAGGAGTTCACCACTCTTGAGAATAATGCCATCGCAACCAGCATCAAGCACGTCGACCCACAGTTTCTCGTTGAGTATCTCGCCCGTGAAAATAAGAACTTTCACGGATGGGTAAGTCTCCTTGGTATGACGACAAATCTCTACGCCGATGGTGGTAGAACCACCAAGTCCTAAGTCGAGCAATACCAAGTCGGGCACCTGTTGCTTGATGAGACGCCAGTAAGCGGGTTCGCAGTCTGCGGTACCGATAATTTCGGCTTCGGGAATTTCGTTCTTAAATATACCCTCTGTACCTTTTAGCTCTAAAGGTACGTCTTCGACAATGATTACTTTAAATGGATCCATATTGTTTTTTTATTTTTATCTATTTGAGAAGCTATCTATTTTGAATAGTTAGAGAAGGGTGGGGTTAGCCACCAAATTCCTGTAAATCGTATCAAATCAGATGGAATGATTCACTAATTCCCAAATTCTTGATATTTTTTTAGATATCTCGAATCCTTCGTAACTCATATAACTTCCCATAACTTATCATTTATCATTTAACACTTACATTTCTCCTAAACTCCTCTTCATGTGCCAACTTGGTTGGCAACACAATTTCGATCATGAGTTTGCCGGATGCACTTGATTTAGCTGAAATTCCGCAACCACGCAGATAAGTAACCTCACCTATTTCGCGTACAATCTGTCGGCACAGCAGGTACTTCATGTCATGAGTGAGGGGTGTGAAGAGTTGTTGATGCAACTGCTCGTCATAAGCCACCTCTAACATTTCTACCCAGCAAACAGCATAAGAAGAATCCTTCAAGTCTTCTACTCTGACTTCCACCTTTCCCACCCCTGCGGTGAGAAGGTCGAAAAGATACTGGCGAAGGAACTTGTCGTTCTTCACATTATACTCCACCTGCTCCATGGCCTGTGCACTAAGCAGTGTATAGAGCGACTTATAATAGTCCACCAACTCATGCAACGACTGTACGTCTTCAGGGTCGTTCTCTATGAGTTGACGGATGCGCGAAGGATAATACATCGTTTCGTGCTTCAGAGTGGAGAGACAATTGTCGAGCACAGAGCAAGATATGTGAAGGCGAGCATTCTCATACTCTGCCTTGTTTATCTCGTCGCGAGTTATTTCCATATCGGCAAACTCAGACGCAGTACGCTGCATACTCACAAGAAGGGCTTCTTCTATCTGCTTCACTAAGTCGCCTAACTGAGCACTGAGACCTTGCAATCGAACGCCACGCTGCTGCCATATCTGACGAATGCGACGCAACTTCTCTTCATCTGTTCCGTCGCTAAGCAAAACGCGGTTGATGTCATTGACTTTCTCTACTGCAAAACGATAACTCAAGACGTGGCGGTAATACAACAAATAGTAAGCCAAAGGCAACTGCAAGAGAAGCAGAATGAGTAGCACAATGGCTACAGTCTTCGAGTTTTCTGATACTTGCATCGTACGCACATAGGCCGGCAACATGGAGTCAGCACCCATCTCACGATAGAGTTTCGTATACACCGTATTGTTGCTCTGATAGAGTGCCCACTTATGAAGCGCCAAAGCTGCCACTGCACTCTCGTTGCGAATGTCGAGTATCACATAGTAATTGGTAGGAAAACTATCCTTATACCATAACAATTCGGCAGGCATGACGTCGCTCGGACTTGCTGTCATCAATATGCGGCCTCTGGGATGAACAGAGAGATAGTGCTTATTGAGATAACTGCGAGAAGAATCGGCAAACTGAAGCGTGCGCTCATAGTCTCCGCGTATGTTAGCATAATAGGCTGAATCGGCGAAGACATCTGCTCGCTGAAGATTGAGTGATGCCTGAGACGAACGCCCCACTCCATCGTGCTCATGTTGATGATGCGGAGCAGCCTTCACGGGAGCTGCTGCTGTGAGGAATACAGGAGTTGCTTCCATCGGAACACTAACTCCCAGCATCGTGAATACACTGACGAGGATGACCAAAAGCGTCTTGAGATGACCAATACCCTTGGGCAAGCGGAAAGAGAAACGGCTACCTTGTCCCAATCGACTCTCTGCTGTAATGGTGCAGACAGAGAAGATGCTGCTTATCTTTTTATATTTCTCAATGATACCCTTACAGTTGAGCAATCCAAAACCATGTCCTCCGGTGTAGGTGCGGTCGAAGATATGCTCGAGCTGTTGCTGATCCATCCCTTCGCCCGTATCGGTGATACTGATTTCCACATAGTCGTTTCCACAGGTGGCCTGGATAACAACCTGCCCACCGCTTGGAGTGAACTTGCGAGCATTGTCAGCCATCGTATTGATCATAAAAAGTGTGAGGGTACGGTCAGCCTTCACCACAGCTTCTGTGGGTTGCACGATGAGTTGCACACCCTTTAGGTCAAAATTCATCTTTCCCTTCTGTACGATGTCGAAGAGACTCTGCAGCGAGAAACTATTGATGCGAAGACTGAGTGTTCCTTGTCGCATCTGTATCCACTGCGTGAGCACCTGATTGTACTGATGAATCTTGTCGGTAAGTTCAGCGATATACTGGTAACGCTCTTGTTTAACTTCTTCTGAGTCGGAACCTCGTTGCAGTTGGTTTACCTCGTGTATCATGCGGTCGATAAAAGGTGTGATGCTCTGCACCAATGACACTTTGGCACGCTGCTCGAGATGACGCTTCTTGTTTTCCTTGACATGAAGGAGAGTCATCTGAAGGTCTTCATCAAGTTCTTCTTTTTGTTCCTTCAACTCTCTGAGCGTCTGTTCCTTACTTCTCTTCCACTCTTGCAATGGTTCGAGTAACGAGGTCATTGACTCACGACGCACACTGCGTCGACGCATACGATCGAAAAGATAAAGCAAGAAGACTACTATTACTATCATTCCGATAACAGCAGCAATCATCCAGTTGAGCAAAACAGCATTATTATCAAGTAAGGCTGCTCGAGCTTCAAGCTGTCGGTCTTGGCGGGTACGTTCCTGAAGATCAAGATACTGGTTGCGATAGTAATCACTATGCTGCTTGTCATCCATGGCTGAATAGACCAAGCAGAGGCGCTCGGAGATGGAAGCCACCAAATCGGGGGCGGCAAGGATGGCAGGATGGTCATTGAGAGCGTGCTGCAAACAAGACTCTGCTGAGAGATAGTCGCCAATAGCCCAATAGCACTCTGCCAGCGTACGGTGGGCACCAGCTATCTGATAGACATCTCCATAAGAGGTGAAGAGATTGAGCGACATTTGCGCCAAGTTGCCAGCCAAGAGGCTGTCGGGCACTTGATCGACATTAATATACTTGATATAGGGTTGATTGTTGCGAATGAGGTATCGACGTAAACTCTCGTCTTGCAAATGTTCGCTAAGTGCTTGCAAGGCGTTGGCTTGCCAATAGGGATAGGTAGGCCCCGAACAAGCTAACATGAAGCAGCGCATGAGATAATCGAACTCTGTCTGTGCGATTTCTTCTGCTGTACCATTTACTACAGCGCCACCCGAACCTATATTGTACAAATAGTTGAGATACTGAGCTGTATCAGCTTCCAAGGCATCGGCATCTATATCGTTGAGTGCCTGCAACATGGGTTCTTCTTGGCGTACATAATAAAAATAGGTGGCTGCTACAATATCAAACTCGGAACGGGCATAGAGAGCACGCCTGCGCTCTCGGTCGGGCAGATTATCGGCTTCTTCGCCTATGCGATTGAGCAGACGCATCGCTTTTTCACGATAAGCATAGAAGTCCTTATTGCGCGATTCACGCTGGCAGAGCCGCATGTTCTGTATGTGAGCAATGAGAATCTCTATCTGGTTGTCGCTACGACGCTCTACCTCATCCAAATGACTGCGTGCATACTGATATTGCATCTTGGCTATGGCGACAAAAGCCATATTGTTGTGGGCCTCTGCATAACCAGCAGGATAATCATCGGCAAGCTTCATGGCTCGCTGTGCAAAAACTTGCGTGGAATCAAGGTTGCGATAATGATAGGCATAAGATAGGGAATTCAACTCGTCAACTTCTTGCTTATGCGAGGGTGAACAAGCTGAAAAGAAAAACAGCGCTATCATCAAAAAGGTGATAGCGCTGTTGTATAAACGATAATATGTATTTCTAAAAAAAATCAATATTAGAAACGCATGAAATTAAGCGCGAGCCTTTGCGATGTAACCCAAAGCCTCCTGGCACTTAGCTGTCACAGCAGCCCAATCACCAGCAGCTACAGTCTCCTTAGGGAAGAGCTTAGAGCCCATACCTACACAGAGAACACCAGCCTTAATCCAAGGAGTAAGGTTCTCCTCTGTTGGCTCTACAGCACCTGTTACCATAATGTTGCTCCAACGCAATGGTGCCATCACGTTCTTTACAAATGAAGGACCACCTACGTTACCTGCAGGGAACACCTTTGTAACGTCGCAACCTGCTGCCTGAGCATTGTTGATCTCAGTTACAGAACCGCAACCTGGTGAATAAGGAACGAGGCGACGGTTGCATACAGGAGCTATCTCTGGGTTGAAGTTAGGACCTACGATGAAGTTGGCACCCAACTGGAGATACAAAGAAGCTGTACCAGCGTCTACTACTGTACCTGCACCAAGAATCATCTCAGGACACTCCTTATCGGCCCACTTTACCAACTCACCGAAAATCTCGTGAGCGAAGTCACCACGGTTAGTAAACTCGAATACACGAACACCACCCTCGTAACAAGCCTTGATAACGTTCTTGCAAATCTCGATATCTTTATTAAAGAATACAGGTACCATACCAGTAGCCTTCATAGCTGCCATCACCTGCATTTTGCTAAACTTTGCCATTTTATTATCTATTATATTTGTTTTAAAGAACGAAAAGCAAATGAATTTTTCACTCTTCGTTCTTCATTCTTCACTAAAAATTATCTCTGAACGCGACCATTAGCGTTGCCACCTGCCAAACTCTCAACCTCATCAACAGATACCAAGTTGAAGTCGCCAGGGATAGTGTGCTTCAATGCAGAAGCTGCTACTGCAAACTCGAGAGCCTCAGCCTGATTAGGCTTAGTAAGCAAACCGTGGATCAAACCACCTGAGAAAGAGTCACCACCACCTACACGGTCGATGATAGGATTGATATCGTAGTGCTTGCTCTGATAGAACTCCTCACCATTGTAGATAAGAGCCTTCCAACCGTTGCGAGTTGCAGAGAGTGACTCACGCAAAGTTGAAACAACATACTTGAAGCCAAACTCCTTCATCATACCCTGGAAAATGCCATAGTAGCCCTCAGCATCTGTCTTACCACCTTCTACGTCAGCGTCTGGCTTGAAGCCCAAGCAGAGCTGTGCGTCTTCTTCGTTACCAATGCATACGTCAACATACTGCATCAAAGGACGCATTACAGAGATAGCCTTCTCAGAAGTCCAAAGCTTCTTGCGGAAGTTGAGGTCAACAGAAACTGTTACACCATGACGCTTAGCAGCCTCACATGCCAATTTAGTCAACTCAGCAGCCTTGTCGCTGATGGCAGGAGTAATACCACTCCAGTGGAACCACTGAGCACCTTCCATGATCTTATCAAAATCGAAATCAGATGGATCAGCCTCAGCGATAGAACTGTGAGCACGGTCGTAGATAACCTTAGAAGGACGCATAGAAGCACCTGTCTCAGCATAATAAAGACCTACACGCTCACCACCACGAGCAATGAAATCGGTATTAACACCATAACGACGAAGAGCATTCACTGCAATCTGACCTATCTCGTGCTTAGGCAACTTAGAAACGAAGTAAGCCTCGTGACCATAATTAGCAACGCTTACAGCTACGTTAGCCTCACCACCACCAGGGATGATGCGGAATGAATCACTCTGAATGAAACGATCATTGCCTTCGGGTGATAAACGAAGCATAATCTCACCTAATGTTACAATTTTTGCCATTGTTTTGATAGTTTTTAATTTATTTGTTTGTTATTGTTAGATTAATTCTCCTTAATGGATATTTTCATGGGGCAAAAATAAGCCTTTTTTCTTGAATAAAGAAATAAAAACGACTTTTTTTTTGTTTTTATAGCAAAAAACACGCTGTGCATTCGCACAATTCGATTTTTTATTGTAAATTTGCCCCAAAATAAAGTGTTGTGGTCGCACACAACACAAGACACAGGGATAAGAATAATCATTTTTGTGGTTTTGCACAGCGACTGAATGAACATGCACAGATAACTGCATATAATATAAGGTGCGCGAAGAATCACATAAAAAAAACAAACGGATAAAAACAATGGCCGAAAAAATCAGAATCAAAGACATTGCTGAAAGAGCAGGCGTTTCGGTGGGTACCGTGGACAGAGTACTGCACGACCGCCCTAATGTTTCGGAGCCAGCCCGAAAGAAGGTGGAACAAGCCCTCAAGGAGATGAATTACCAGCCCAACATGTATGCAAGTGCCTTGGCATACAACAAGCAGTACACATTCTATATGTTGCTGCCCAAGCATGAGTCAGAAGCTTACTGGGAGGAAATCGAAGAGGGTGCTCGCAAATGTGAAGACATGAGGCGCGACTTCCATATCGACGTAGAAATTAGATTCTTCGAGCGCTCGAATGATGATTCTTTCAGAGAAAGAGCTAACGAGATTCTACAGTCCCAACCAGAAGGAGTCGTTGTTGTACCATCATCTCTTGATGTTACCAGGGAGTTTACCGACCACTTGCACAATAAAAATATCCCCTTTGTCTTACTCGACTCGTATATGCCCGACCTGAAGCCATTGTCATTCTATGGTCAGGATTCATTCTGTAGTGGATTCTTTGCTGCTAAAATGTTGATGATGATCGCCAACAAAGAAACAGAAATCATGCTCATGAGACAAACGCTGAATGGACGCGTGATGAGTAAGCAGCAAGATAACCGTGAAGTGGGATTCCTTCACTACATGCACGATCACTTTCCCCATATTCAGGTCATCGACCTCGACTTGCCTCTTAATGGCTCACGAGCAGAATACAATAAGATGTTGGAGAACTTCTTCTCTACACATCCACAAATACATCACTGCATCACGCTGACATCCAAGGCACACATCGTGGGTGACTTCTTATTGAAAACGAATCGACGCAATGTGCAGATAATGGGATACGACATGGTGGAAAAGAATGCACGCTGCTTGCGTGAGGGAAGCATCTCATTCTTAATAGCTCAACATGCTTATATGCAAGGGTACTCTTGTATCGACACCCTATTCCAGGCCATCGTGCTCAAAAAGAAGGTTAATCCAGTAAACTACATGCCCATCGAACTCCTCATGAAGGAAAACGTGGACTTCTATCGTAGAACGCAGCTGTAATTTAAAGGGAAAAAAGTAAAAAGGTAAAAAAGTAAAAAGGTAAAACAAGAGAATGAGTAAAAAGACATTGTCTGCTTTAAGGTTAATCCTTCAAGCATGAGTCTTGACTACTTTGACAACTTCAACTCCTTTTACTTCTCAAAAAGTACTTTTACTCTAATAATACAGCATTACTTCGGCGAACAAGACTTTAGATATAAACATTTTACATATAAAAACAACCTACAAAGATGAAACAATCAAGCTTTATCAAAATCAACCCTGCCGACTCGGTAGTGGTTTGCCTTCGTCCCTTCAAACAGGGCGAAACAATCGAGGTAGATGGCAAGACCATCACCTTATTGCAGGACACACCTGCTGGTCACAAGGTGCTTATCAACGATGCCACAGAAGGTACTGACATCTTAAAATACGGCTACCCTATCGGTCACGCAAAGAAGGACCTCAAGCAGGGTGAATGGGTCAACGAGAATAATCTCAAGACCAATCTGGCAGGTACATTGGAATATACTTACAACCCTGTGTCTGAAACACTGAACATAGCCAACGAGAATCGCACCTTTAAGGGCTACGTACGTAAGAATGGTGAAGTAGGTGTGAGAAACGAGATTTGGGTCGTTCCTACTGTGGGATGTGTGAATGGTATTGCCGAGAAACTTGTCGAACTGCTGAAGCAGGAAACTAAGTGCGAGGGCGTGGATGCCATCCATGCTTGGCATCACAACTTTGGTTGTTCACAGCTCTCTGGCGACCACGAAAACACACGCAAGGTGCTGCGCGACATCTGTCTGCACCCTAACGCTGGTGCCGTACTCGTTCTCTCTTTGGGATGTGAGAACAATCAGCCAGATGACTTTATGAAGATGCTCGGCAACTACGACCAAGACCGCATCAAACTCTTGGTGACACAGAAGGTGGAAGGCGACGAACTGGAGGAAGGCATGAAACTGCTGCGTGAACTCTATGCTCAGGCAAAGGAAGACAAGCGCGAGGAAGTATCTGTAAGCAAACTGCGCGTAGGCTTGAAGTGTGGTGGCTCTGATGGATTCAGCGGCATCACTGCCAACCCATTGGTAGGCGAATTCTCCGATTGGCTCGTAGCACAGGGTGGTACATCTATCCTCACCGAGGTGCCTGAGATGTTTGGTGCAGAAACCATACTGATGAACCGTTGTGAGAACAAGGCTCTCTTCGACAAGACTGTGCATCTCATCAACGACTTCAAGGAGTACTTCCTTTCACACGGAGAGCCTGTAGGCGAGAATCCATCTCCAGGCAACAAGGCTGGTGGTATCTCTACCCTCGAAGACAAGGCTCTCGGATGCACCCAGAAGTGCGGTCGTGCTCCCGTCAGCGGTGTACTGCAGTATGGTGACCGTTTAGAGACAACAGGTCTCAACCTGCTCTCTGCTCCAGGAAACGACCTCGTAGCTTCCACAGCTCTTGCCTCTGCTGGTTGCCAGTTGGTACTCTTCACTACCGGACGTGGTACGCCATTTGGTACATTCGTTCCTACAATGAAGATTTCTACCAATAGTACACTCTACCATAACAAGCCCAACTGGATTGACTTCAACGCTGGCGAACTGGTAGAAGGCACAGATATGAAAGAACTGGTCAATAAGTTTATCGACAAGATTATCGCTGTAGCCAATGGTGAAGAAGCTCGCAACGAGCACAATGGCTATCGTGAAATCTCTATCTTTAAGAATGGTGTAACGCTGTAACACTATAGCGCCAAACTCAAATATTCAACTATGAGCAATAAGAAAGGATTACTGGCACTCTCACCACTGTTTCTACTGATCGTGATGATAACACTCTTCACCGTACACTCGGTGAAGAGTCAGGGAGATGGCGACAATCTGTCGCTCACCGTAGCATTCATGATAGCCAGCATCTACGCCGTGGCTATTTCGGGTGGGCTGCCCATTAAGAAGCGCATCGACACCTATAGCCGAGGGGCAGGAGCCAGCAATCTGATGCTTATGCTCTGGATCTATGTGCTGGCAGGAGCGTTTGCTGCATCCGCCAAGGCTATGGGGGCTGTCGACGCCACCGTCAACTTGGCGCTCAACATCCTTCCTGCCAGCATGATTCTACCAGGCTTGTTCTTAGCAGCTTGTTTTATCTCGCTCTCCATCGGAACCAGCGTGGGAACAGTAGTGGCACTCGTGCCTATCGCCGCAGGATTGGCTAACTCTGTAGATGCCAACCTCGGACTCACCGTAGCAGTTATCGTGGGAGGAGCTTATTTTGGAGACAACCTCTCCTTCATCTCCGATACTACCGTAGTAGCTACACAGACGCAAGAATGTCGTATGAGTGACAAATTTCGCATCAACTCGCTCATCGTCATACCTGCTGCTGTCGTGATTCTCATCGTCTATGCCATTATGGGAGCAGGAACCAAGGCACCTACACAGGTAGGAGATGTTGATTTCGTCAAGGTCATTCCTTATCTCTTGGTACTCATCACCGCTATTGCTGGCATGAATGTCATGGCAGTACTCACCATGGGCACACTACTCTGTGGAGCTATCGGTATCATCGAAAACATGCTGGGCATTCCTGGAGCTTACAACCTCTACGGATGGTTCTCTGCCATGGGAAATGGAGTCATCGGTATGGGCGAACTTATCATTATAGCTATGATGGCAGGCGGAATGCTCGAAACCATCAGAGAGAATGGCGGAATCAACTATATTATCAATAAAATTACGGCTCATGTCAACAGTAAGCGAGGAGCCGAATTGTCGATTGCAGCACTCGTCTCGTTTGTCAACATCTGTACTGCCAATAATACCGTTGCTATCCTCACTGTAGGAAATATCTCAAAAAAGATAGGCGACAAGTTCGGCGTTGACAACAGAAAAGCTGCCAGCATCCTCGACACCTTCTCGTGTACAGTGCAAGGTCTCATTCCCTATGGCGTACAGATGCTCTTAGCGGCAGGACTGGCACACATCAGCCCCATCAATATCCTCCCCTACCTCTTTTATCCCATGGCCATCGGCATAGCTGCCCTTCTCGCTATCCTCTTCAGATACCCCAAAAGATATAGCTAAAGGAGTTAATACAAATGACCAGCTAAACAAATACACAAAATAATGAGAATGGACTTTTTGCAGCGCAATCTTTTCGCACAACTTCGAAACGAACATTTCGGAACTAAAGAGCAATTGGAACCAATGACTTCCTTTAAACGAAAAAGGATAGCTCTGATGATGAGAAACCTCAAAGAGGTTCCTGCAGGTGCTGTCTTGATGAACAACGGGTTCTTAAACCGAAGACTCATCAAGATACAGAAACAAGAACGCCATTCCATAGACACCTCGAAAGAAACCATTTATCTCTTACGACTACTGGTAAGCAACGTAAACGGCATCTTGTCAAACGGCATCAGCATCAGAGGAATCATACAGCTGGGACAATATCTCCGCTCACGAGGCGATAAAGTGGACTTTGTGAAGCTCGAATCTTGGCTACGAAAACTACGCATACAGCGTATGGCACAGCTCGAAGGCAGCGTACTCATAACATTCTTCAAATTCGAGAAAGATGAAATACCCTTTGTTCACCATATAGAGAAAGGAGCCTATAAGCTCACGCTGCGATCCTTATACTACAATACATTAGAGGCAAGGGACATCGAATTCGAACAAACTGCTTCTGGATTTGTTCGTACTACAGGAGGTACGATGCGAAAAAGCCTCAGACGAAGTATGAGATTTCTTAGCTATGCCCCTATAGAGACCATCAGCAACTTTACCAACAAGGTTTTTCGCTCGCTGTCTGAAATAGAAGAGTAAAATATATCTAAAAAAACAAGACTTATGTGGCAGATAGCATGATTTTTAGTAACTTTGCAAATATGAAAAAAATCATTATAACTATTATCACCACCATAATCACCCTCTGTAGCCATGCACAAATCGTACAGTGCGAGGACACCTGCCAGCATGTACATGGCATCGACCTAAGCCATTATCAAGGTAATGTGTTTTGGGAAACAGTAGGGGACAACTCCAAGATGGCGTATGTCTATCTAAAGGCCACAGAGGGCGGTACCAATGTAGATAGTAAATACAAACAGAATATTGACCTTGCTCATCGTTATGGACTCAAGGTTGGTTCCTATCATTTCTATCGAGCACGCATCCCTCAACAGACTCAACTTGAAAACTTCATGGCGCAATGCCGACCTGGCGACCAAGACCTGCTCCCCATGATCGACGTAGAGACGAAAAGCGGACTCAACACCGAAGAGTTTTGCGATTCACTCTTTAAGTTTCTGCTACTTGTAGAGAAAGCCTACAGACAGAAACCACTCATCTATACTGGTGCCAATTTCTACGACCATTACCTATTAGGAAAACTCGATAGTTATAAGCTCATGATAGCTCAATACACTAAGCGCGAACCCGTCCTCAAAGACGGGCGCGACTTTGAGATGTGGCAGTATACTGGTAAAGGAAGGCTCAATGGTATCAATGGCTATGTAGATAAAAGCCGATTCATGGGTAATCACCGACTGCGAGAAATACGTTTCCGACATAGATAATATAATACACTAAATCATTAAACATATTATAAAAATGGCAATTATAAAATGTCCTGAGTGCGGACACCCTGTAAGCGACAAAGCACCCACCTGCCCCACTTGTGGCGTAGAGATTGTTGGCAAAACCATAACTTGTGCCAACTGCGGAACTACCTATTTTAAAGACCAGGCTCTATGCCCCAACTGTCATTGTCCGAATCCTCTTAACGCTGCTACATCTCCCCTACCATCAATACAGACTGCTACCCTTTCGCAGGAATCCAATTCCACACAGAGTACTTCTGAGCATGAGAGTAGCACATCTGAGAAGAAAAACAACCGCTTCATTTGGATTATATCATTCGTCATAGCTCTCATCATCTGCGGAACACTGTATTATTTCTACCACAGCGCAAGCCAACAGCAGGAAGAAGAAGCGTATGAATATGCCATGAAGAGCAACGACCCCGATGTATTGCAGAGCTATCTCGAAACCTACAAGGATGCCGACCAAGCTCACATCGACTCCATCATGTCGCACCTCAACATGCTCAAGACTTTAGATACCGAATGGACCAATGCTATTGTCAGTGGTTCTAAGGAAGCTATAGAAGCTTATCTGCAAAAATACCCCAACTCGCCTTATCGACAGGAGGCCTGGAACAAAATTGACTCCATAGATTGGCAGATTGCAAAGAAGGCTGACACTGCAGAAGCTTACCAGACCTATCTCGACGAACATACCGATGGCTCACACATCGAGGAGGCTGAAAACGCAATGAAGAAAGCCAAGAGCCGCGACCTGCAGCCTGAGGAGAGCCAGATGGTAAGTAGCCTCTTCCGTAAGTTTTTCCAAAGCATCAACACACGAAACGAAGATGGCCTTACTGCTACTTGCGAGGATGTGTTATCATCACTCTTAGGCAAACCCGCAGCCACCAAGAGCGACGTGCTCACCTTCATGAATAAACTATACAAAGAAGACATCACCAACATGATATGGCGCATCAACAATGACTACCAAATCAAGAAACGTGAGGTGGGAGACGAGGAATACGAGTATCAGGTGGTCTTCACCGCTCGACAAGAGGTTAGTCGTAACGATGGAAGCACCCAGGAGGGTAACTTCAAAATCAGCGCTACCGTTTCGCCAGATGGTAAAATCTCTGCTTTCAATATGGCCAGAATTGAGATGTAATAGCATTCCCTATAACAAAAACGTAAAAACGAATAAGCGTATACTCTATATTATATTGGGTATACGCTTATTTCTTTATTTACATACGGGATTTCAAATAACGGAACTACAACTGTTGGACAACCGCACAACAGCCATCGAACAGTTAGACATCATCTGTTAGACAGCTGCACAACAGCTGTTGTGCGGTTATAAGAGCTATCCTTTACAAAGACTCATACTACCATCTCACACAACTCAAGTCAACTTTCTCAATACTTTTGCAAGTTCTTATTACCGTGATTACTATTCATTACTGCTTTGATTCCCATAAAAAACAACTGCTATACCTCTTTATCATGCACATTATTTGGCGCTTCGATAATAAAAGTTTACCTTTGCAACGACAAACATAAAAAACATTCTATGGCTATTAAATACGAGATACATTATCTCCCCAACGCAGCGGGCAAAGACGAGACACGTAGGTTTGCCCATATCTTCGAACAACCCGCCTCTACAGAGAAGCAAATGTTAGAGAATATAGAACAAAAAAGTGGCTTAACAAAAGGTGTAGTGGCTGCTGTGCTGTCGCATCTACGCGACATCGTCGAGGAAGACTTGATGGAGGGCAAACGGGTAAACATCCCTGAAATCGGTTTTCTCTCCCTCTCCACCAGCCTACAAATGGACGAACTGAAACCAGACAGCAAAGTACGTTCAGAGTATGTGAATGTTCGTGGCATCAAGTTTAGACCTACTAATGATCTCTTGGAAAAAATAAAGAGACACACGCATTTCGAAAAATCACATTATACTTCTCGCTCCTACCCTTTCTCTGAAGAAATGCTGAAAGAGAAAATCAAGGAGTACCTACAAACTCATCGTTCTATCAGTCGTCGAGTATTAGAAAAAGAATTCTATATCCGCAAGCAGACCGCCCTCAACTGGCTAAACAAGTTGGTAGATTCTGGCTTCCTCATCCGCGAAGGCGCGAAGACTGCTCCCTTTTATTTTCTGGCAAAGGAATAATCACTATTGCATGACAAAAATCAAACAACAATATCAAAATGGGGTACTAACTGCAATCAGTCATATATTGAAAATTTGATAAAAATATCTCGATTGTACAAGTCGAATTTTCGGATATTTTAATAGTAGATAATCTTAAAAATAAGAATATAATGGAAGAGGAAAAGGACATACCTGTAAACAATGCTCAACTGGTCGCAAATTGTGACCAGTTGACTTCTGTTGAAAATAAAATATTGACAATCCGTGATGTTCAAGTCATATTAGACAGAGACCTCGCCGACTTGTATAACGTTGAGACTAAGCGACTTAACGAACAGGTCAGACGTAACATTTTAAGATTTCCAAAAAACTTTAGATTCCAGCTCACACTGAATGAATTTCAAGAACTGGTCGCAAATTGCGACCGGTTCAGTAGTCTCAAGCATTCTACAGTCTGTCCATTTGCATTTACGGAACAAGGAGTTGCCATGTTAGCCTCTGTACTAAGAAGCGAAACTGCCATTCGTGTCAGCATCCGTATCATGGATGCTTTTGTATCCATGCGCCATTTCTTGATAAACAATGCAGATGTGTTCAGAAGATTGTCAACTATCGAATATCACCAGCTTGAAATGATGCAACACCAACAAGAATCAGACAAGCGTATTGATGAAGTGTTCCGAAGACTTGACGAAGGAAGCGTTCAGCCAAAGCAAGGAATATTCTATGATGGGCAAGTATATGATGCCTACACGTTTGTTTCAGATTTGGTAAAGAGCGCCAAAAGAAGCATAGTACTGATAGACAATTATGTCGATGAAACTGTTCTCACCTTGCTGGACAAAAGAATCATTGGCGTAACTGCTGACATTTATACTCAACAAATCAATCAACAACTACATCTTGATATCAACAGACACAACAGCCAATATCCACCTATCAATGTAAGTGTGTTTCGCAGGTCACACGACAGATTCTTATGTATTGATGATGTCGTATATCATATAGGTGCGTCCATTAAGGACTTGGGCAAGAAATGGTTTGCCTTTGCTAAAATGGAAGTATTGACACCTGCGGAATTAATCGCAAAAATCAATGAATAACAATTGCTGCATTAAGCAGCAAATTAAGTAATGTTTCAACTATGACAACAGAAAGCAACACATCAATAATACATTCTAATTTCTTCACGAACAAGAATGGCAATACCCTCATGAAAGAATTTGAGGGCATATTGCAGCATAACCAATACATCAAGAATCTTGATGCTGTAGTCGGATTTTTGAGAGCATCTGGTTATTTTTCTTTGCGTCCATTTTTGGACAATATAAATAGAGTTAGAATTCTCATCGGAATTGATGTGGATAAATACATTGCACAAGCTGCAAACCAAGGAAAGATTTTCTTTGGTGCGGAAGAGGAAGTAAGAGAAGAGTGCTTGCGAAAAATCCGTAGAGATATAGAAAGTTCCAATTACAAGAAAGAAGTAGAAGACGGAATATTCCAAATGATTCAAGACTTGATTGATGGAAAGCTTGAACTTCGTGCGCATCCATCAAAAAAGATTCATGCAAAATTGTACATTCTTTATCCTGACGATTTCAACCAATATTCCCAGGGTGTCGCCATTACAGGCTCAAGCAACTTGTCTGGTAATGGACTTGGCATATCTGAGGATAAACAGTATGAGTTTAATGTAAAACTGGATAGATATGATGATGTTAAGTTTGCAAAGGAAGAATTCGAGCTATTGTGGAAAGAAGCAGAAGGATGCGCCATAACAACAGAAGATGTAAAGGCCTCTGTTGACAGAACATATTTGAAAGGAGATGTAAAGCCTTATGACCTTTACATCAAGATGCTCATGGAATATTTTTCTGACCGCGTTTTAGCGACAGATGATAATAATCCATTTGATATGCCTGAGGGTTATACCAAGTATGACTATCAAATGGATGCAGTAGTTGAAGGCTATCAAAAGCTGATTAGATATGATGATCGAATAAGCTCAGCCGTTCTTGTACGCTCGTCTTCTGTCTGACAATTCGCAAGAATCTCATTACGTTTCTCTGTTGATATAATAAAGGCTTCATTATATCCAGTTAGAACTCCACGATAAATGTTTATGTCCCAATCTTTGAGAGGCGTACCTACTGCTTCTATCTTACGCTTGATGCTTTGCTCAATAGGAGACAGAATAACCCAAGAGTCAGAGTTGGAGAACTCGCACACTGACCCGCTTTGCTGCACGAAAACGCTCATTTCTCTGCTGTCAAAAAGAACTTTATGTATCTGTCAAGTGTATTTCGGTCGACCTTGCACAACTTTGCTATCTTTCGCTTGGAAACATTTGCCTTAAGAAGTTCTTTGATAAGAGTTTCTTTTCCGTAAAGCTTATACTTTTCAGGAGAACTCTTTCTTCCCTTTGGTCGACCGAGCGTAACGCCCTCTGCTTTCTTTCTTGCCAAAGCTTCCTTTGTGCGTTGGCTGATAAGGTTACGCTCTATCTCTGCTGAAAGTCCAAAGGCAAAAGCAAGCACTTTGCTTTGAATATCATCGCCGAGTCGGTAATTGTCCTTAATAGTCCAGACACGACACTCCTTAGTCATACAGATATTAAGTATCTCCATAATCATAAAGAGGTTTCGCCCGAGACGTGACAACTCAGCGCAAATAATAAGGTCGTCCTTGTTTACTCGCTTCAATAGTTTGCCAAGCTCACGCTTGTTGTACGCCTTTGTACCACTGATAGTTTCTTCTATCCAACCATCGATAGAAAGATTGTTTTGCTTGCAAAAATTGTTAATTTCGAAGCGTTGATTTTCAACAGTCTGTTTATCACTGCTGACACGAATGTAACCATAAATCATAGCTTATTATTTATTTTGTGATATACTTATATTTATAACAAGACTATGAATAATAATTCAAATATATGTGTTAATTATATTTATTGTTGTCCAATAAAACTTTTGCAAGGATCATAAATTAAAGAGTATATTCATATCTGCGTTTGCGTATGTACATAAAAATGCAAAAGTAAAATTCATATAATCACTATATACGACAAATCCGCAACTTATAACCCTATAAGTTGCGGATTTGGTAAATATAAAAAGGAATATTACATCCCTATCTCACGCTCGCTATTGAGGAATAAGCTACAGGATGAATTATTTCACTTGAGCCCCCCAATATTTCACGTATTTGATTTTCTTGCCCTTAGTTATAGTGGGCTTATCCCACTTACCACCTAAGATGAGAATGGTAGTTTTCTTGCCTACGGGGGCTGCATCTAATGCTTCCTGAAGAGACATATAGTTGCCACGGCCCTGTGCAGATACAACATAATCGTAGTGGCGAATATGCTTACGAAGAGCAGGTACTACACGACCAATCTCATCGACCAATGCGCCTGCAACGACACGTGCTCCATACACATTATAATGCGTATTATCCATGCGCCCCTGAGGAATACTTGCCACCTCACCTGGCTTGAACCACATATGCAAGCTACGACTTCCTTTCACCCCTAAAGAAGTCTCAATGTCGTGAGTAATTTTGGTGGCATCGACAAAAGGCACATTCAACTCCTGTGCTACTCTACGAGGAGCTACAACGTAAGCGCCATGGGTGTCTATAAGAGTGTCACTGTTTATTTTCTCTTCTCCATCGAAAACGGTCTTGCGAAGCTTTTCATCATCATCATTCTTCAAATTCTCTGCATACCAGCAACGACGAACCACAGAATTGAACAATACAGGAATGCCACCCTTTTGACGGGTTTCCTCTACAAAACGGCGCAAATTGGCATCAAAGGTAGAACCCGGATCGGTATGACGATTAGGCTTTGGCTTTTCATCATTATGCCCAAATTGGATGAAAACATAGTCACCTGGCTTCAGTTTGTCGAGAACCTTCTGCCAGCGTCCTTGGTCAATAAAACTCTTCGAACTGCGACCATTCACAGCATGATTATCTACCAAGATTTTATCATCAAAAAAGCCCTGCAACACCATTCCCCATCCTCGTTCAGGATTATCCTTAAAGTCAGCTTTCTCTGCTGCTGTAGAGTCACCGATGACAAAAATAGTTGTGGTTTTAGTGCTTGACGTCATAAGACACAACGTCATTACAATGCATAATAAAAGGGATAATTTTTTCTTCATTATTTTTTTTGCTTTGTTTTTATAGTTTCGTTATTAAAAGTCCATGACCTGCTCACGCAGCTCATGGACAAAATACTATTGTCTTCACTCTTGAAAACTATTTATAAAAAAAACTTTCTTGTTGAATTATTAAAGCAGAAGTCCTTACTCCTACTTCACGGCAGCAATTAACTCCTCGGTTGTTACGAGAGTCTGCTCTCCGCTTTCCATATTTTTCAGAGTCACCTGTCCTGCAGCCATCTCATTCTCACCTGCAAGTACTACAAATGGAATGTTCTTGGCATTAGCATAACTCATCTGTTTCTTCATCTTTGCCTTGTCTGGGAAGATTTCTGCACGTATACCAGCTTGACGAAGCTTACCTACGATAGGAAGACAATATGCAGTCTCTTTCTCACCAAAATTGATAAACAAAACCTGGGTAGAATTAACTGCCTCCTTAGGATAAAGGTCGAGCGCATTCAGCACATCATAGATACGATCAGCACCAAAACTGATACCAACTCCACTGAGTCCTGGGAGTCCGAAGATTCCTGTTAGATTGTCGTAACGTCCACCACCAGTAATACTTCCCATTGGGGTATCGAGAGCCTTTACCTCAAAAATAGCACCGGTATAATAGTTTAAGCCACGAGCCAAAGTAAGGTCGAGTTCTATCTCGTTGTGCAGACCTACTGTCTTTAATGTGTCAAGGATAAAGCGAGTTTCCTCTACACCCTTCAGTCCAATTTCAGAACCTGCGAGTACCTGTGAAATGACTTCCAACTTTTCCTCATTAGAACCAGAGAGTGAGATGATAGGTTGCAACTTCTCGATAGCCTCTTCGGAGATACCATCGTTACGCAATTCCTCATTTACCTTATCAAGACCAATCTTGTCGAGCTTATCAATAGCGACTGTAATGTCTACTATCTTTTCAGCCTCACCAATAACCTCTGCTATACCGGTAAGAATCTTACGGTTATTGATCTTGATGCACACACGTACTCCAAACTTGGTAAACACGGTGTCAACAATCTGCATCAACTCTACCTCATTAAGCAAAGAATCTGAACCCACCACGTCGGCATCACACTGATAGAATTCGCGGTAACGTCCCTTCTGTGGACGATCAGCTCGCCATACAGGTTGTATCTGATAACGCTTAAAAGGCAACTGTAATTCCTCACGATGCTGCACCACGTAACGGGCAAAAGGAACAGTAAGATCGTAACGCAATCCCTTCTCACAGAGCTTGGCAGCCAACTTGAGAGAGTTAAGTGAATGAAGGTCCTCATCACTCACCTTATTCATATAGTCACCTGAATTCAATATTTTAAAGAGCAGTTTGTCACCCTCCTCGCCATACTTACCCATCAGTGTCTGAAGGGTTTCCATTGCAGGAGTTTCAATCTGCTGGAATCCATAAAGGGCATAGACTTCCTTGATGGTGTCGAAGATATAGTTGCGTTTCGCCATCTCAACAGGACCGAAGTCGCGTGTACCCTTAGGGATACTTGGTTTCTGAGCCATTTATTATTGTTTAATATTTATAGTTTAATACTCAATGCTTAGTGCTATGTTCACCCTATGAGCAAACGATAACACTAAACATGAAACACTATTAATTAATTAATTTATTTACGTACGATGGTCTGAGCACGATCAGGACCAATAGAGATGATACCAATACGTGTCTCGAGAAAATCCTCAACAAAGGCTACATAATCCTTGAACTCCTGTGGGAACTCATCCTCAGAGGTAAACTTTGTCATATCCGTGTTCCAACCTTTAAACTCCTTGTATACAGGCTCAACATCGTCAATCTCGTATGGGAAGTCGGTTGTTACAGTGCCATCCTTCAACTTATAAGCCACACAAGCCTTGATGGTTTCGAAACTGTCGAGCACGTCGCTCTTCATCATAATCAGCTCGGTAACACCATTCACCATAACAGAATATTTCAACTGTACCAAGTCGCACCAGCCACAGCGACGCTCACGACCGGTTACAGCACCATACTCATGACCCAAATCACGAATCTTGGCACCAGTCTCATCGAAGAGTTCTGTAGGGAAAGGACCTGCACCCACACGAGTACAATATGCCTTCATGATACCATAGACATTACCAATCTTGTTAGGTCCGATACCCAAACCTATACAAGCACCAGCACAGATGGTGTTAGAAGAAGTAACAAAAGGATAAGAACCAAAGTCTACGTCAAGCATAGTTCCCTGAGCACCCTCGCAAAGAATATTCTTGCCTGAACGCAACACCTTGTTGATTTCCACCTCACTATCTACGATACGGAACTGCTTAAGGTATTCGACGCCCTCCATCCAAGTCTTTTCTACGTCAGTGATATCGAAGTCGGTATAACCAAGAGATGCGATCTGCTTAAGATGCAAAGCCTTATGTGCTTCATACTTAGCCTCAAAGTTTTCCAAGATATCACCTACACGCAAACCAGTACGGCTCACCTTGTCGGTATAAGTTGGCCCTATACCCTTACCAGTAGTTCCTACCTTGTTCTTACCCTTAGAAGCTTCAATGGCAGCGTCGAGCACACGATGAGTAGGCATAATGAGATGGGCTTTCTTAGAAATGAAAAGACGACTCTTCAAGTCGTGACCGCTTTTTTCAAGATCTTTGGCCTCCAGCATAAAAAGGTCGGGAGCCAATACCACACCATTACCAATGATGTTTACCTTGCCACCCTGGAAAATTCCTGATGGGATGGAGCGGAGAACATACTTCTGTCCTTCAAACTCTAAAGTATGACCAGCGTTGGGACCTCCCTGAAAACGCGCAATGACATCATACTTAGGGGTCAATACGTCAACCACCTTTCCTTTACCTTCATCGCCCCACTGCAAACCGAGCAGGACATCTACTTTACCTGTGTTCATTTTTATATTGTTTTTATTCAAGTTTCTTAAAAAGTTGTTATTACAACAAAGACCATAGCCAACCTGTAGTTATGCCGCTCTTGTCCGCTACTGGCGCTTTTTCTGACAGGACTGGCATGAAGCACACAATCCATAAATGTAGAGCGCGAACTCATCACAATGGAAATTATGCAACTGTGTGTTACTGATAGCCATAGTGACGAGAGGAGCATCAATATCTGTCACTGCGCCACATGCCGTACACACCTGATGTACATGGTTTTCTCGTCCTAAGGACGCTTCGTACTTGGTTCCTTGTGCAAGTCCATGCCGTACCACAAGTCTCAGTTCCACGAATAGATGTATCGTGTTGTAGAGTGTAGCACGGCTTACACGAAAACCGTTATGAATTAAATACTCACCCAATTCTTCGAGCGTGAAATGCTTGTCAATGCTATACACAGCATCAAGTATGGCATAACGCTCTGGGGTTTTGCGATGCTGACAGGCCTCCAGATATTCGTCTAAGACCTTCTTCACCTTCGCCTTTACGTCGTCTGTCATAATTCTTGTTAGTTACATAAAACGCACAAAGATACTTATTATTTACGACATAGAGCAATAACTTATTTTAAAAAATGTAAATTACTAAAGTTTCGCATAGAGGAAAGACACCTGATGTTCAAATAGTAAAACTATCGCTTCTCTTTTACCACATCAAACTTCTTTCATTTACTTAAGTCATTCTTATCCATAGTAACGGATAACTTAATCAATTCCTCATAAATGCGCTGTACTGGCAAACCCATCACATTGAAGTAACTACCCTTTAGTCCCACACAACCCACATAGCCAATCCACTCTTGAATGCCATAAGCTCCCGCCTTATCAAAGGGTTTGTAATGACTGACATAATACTGAATCTCTTGCTCACTGAGCGACTTGAAACTCACCTCTGTCACCACCGAAAACTGACGTTGCTGTTCACGAGTGGTAAGACAGACGCCTGTCACAACATGATGGGTCTTGCCACTGAGCATACGAAGCATGCGATGAGCCTCCTCTGCATCGTGTGGCTTACCCAATATAACACCTTGACATTCCTGATCATTCAGATAACCTTCAGTAGGAGCAATAACTACTGTATCAGCAGTGAGAATAAGGAGATTACCATCGCTTTCTTGAAGCATAGAACGATAAACAGATGCTTTCTTACAAGCAATATACTGCGCTGTATCATAAGGATTTAGCGTAGAAGGATAAGACTCATCTACACCTTCCAGCACCTTTACCTCGAAAGGCAGGTCAAGACCAGCCAACAATTCTTTACGGCGAGGCGAATTGCTCGCCAATATAATTTTATACTTCATCGTCTCTTGTCTTGTTTTCTTTACCATCCGAAGGCCTTAGCATCTGCAAGCCATAGGTTCTGTGCACGCAACACTTGTTCTATGACATCACGGCCTACGCCCTCGCCTCCCTTGCGAGAAGAAACATAAGTTGCAATACGTTTGATATCAGAGCAGGCATCTGCAGGACAACAGGGACAACCACAACATTTCATGATTTCATAATCAGGAACGTCATCACCGACATAGATTACCTCTTCATCCTGCAAGCCGTAGTTAGCCAAAAACGCATGGTAGGTAGTTAGCTTGACAGCACAGCCCATATAAATATCTTCCACGCCGAGTCCTTGATAGCGTTTACGTACTGCCTCGGTTGTCCCACCTGTGATGATAGCGATACGCAACCCCAACTTTTGCGCCAGCTGGATGGCATAACCATCCTGTATGTTGACCGTACGCAAAGGTTCGCCATCAGAAGACAGCGTAATGGTCTGTCGGGAAAGTACTCCATCAACATCAAAAATCACAGTTTTTATCTTTGTTAAATCGTAATTGATCATAATACCAATATTTCTCGTCACTCAGTTTTATTTTCTTCACTCATTCGATGTATATTCATACTCATACGCTCGTAAACATCCTTCAACAACGGATTATCACGCAACAGGGCAGATTGGGCGCGAATCACATTCTGATCATAACGCACAGCAGGACCTGTCTGAGCTTCGAGTGGTGTGAGCACATGCACCTTGCGAGCCGTCTCGTCTATGAGCGGAAGCATGACATCAAAAGGAATACCATGTTTCTGCAAAATATCATAGCTTACTGCATAACAATGGTTTACAAAGTTACAGGCAAAAACTGCAGAGAGATGCAGATACTTTCTATCTTCACTCGAAAGCTCATACACTCGCTCGCTAACGCTATGAGCTAACCCCATCACAACGTCATGAGCATAGTCATCATTAGCCTCAACAAAACAAGGTATGTCATGGAAAGAAACTATTTTCTCTTTGGAAAACGACTGCATGGGATAAAAGACTCCGTAATGGAGTGCCATGCCTGCAAAGACATCCATACTCACCGAACCTGCAGTATGAAGAAAGACTTTAGAACCCCTACCTGTACAAAGTCCCTGAACCAAATCGGGTAACACACTGTCTTTCACTGATATAATATACACATCGGCATCAGTGCGCACCTTATCTATCTCGGTAACAGGAGCCCCTCCAGCAAGCGTTGCCAAAGCACTTGCCGACTCTATTGTTCGACTATAAACCTGCAGAATATCATGTCCTGCTTCTAAAAGAGCCTGCCCCAAATTAGTGGCTAATCGACCGGCTCCAATCAATATTACTTTCATAATAGTGCAAAAATACTAAAAAGATGGGACATGAGAAGCAAGAGTCTTGCTTTTTTAAAAATAATTTATTATTTTTGCGATGTGAACGAATGTTGTATTCATATTTATACGAAATCGAAAGACTTACCTCCACTTCTCGAAGGTAATTTCTTTCATAGCCGAGAGTTGTTCCTCATCTACGAACAAACCCCTGGCTGCAAACCTTTCATGATTGTAGCTTCAGACCTACAAAACAATACTTTGGCACAGCTACTTGTGGCTGTCAACAGAAAAGGCAACTGGCTTCCACCTTTTATATATACGCACGCACACGCACACGAGGAAGGTATCTATGCTGAAGAAAAAGACAAGGAACTGCTATTTCGGCAAATGCTTCAAGCCATCACACATAGGCTCGATCGCCGTATGTGCCTCTACATCGAACTTTCGGGTGTAAGAAAGAAAATGTTTGGCTATAAGTCATTTCGTAATGCTGGTTACTTCCCCATCACCTGGCAAGAAGTTCACAACTCGCTCCATAGTAAAGATCCCCAAGAGAGACTTTCCGCAAAAACAATACAACGGATACAAAGAATAAAAAACAAAGGTGTCATAACACGCCCTGTTGATAGTCCACAAGACATCCACCATTTTCATCGATTGCTGAAACACTACTATCGCTTCAAACCGCGTCGCCACATCCCCAACGAGCGCTACTTCCAGCAAATGGCAAAGAGCCAACATACCAAGTTTTTCCTTACCTATTATGGAGAGAAGATCATTGGAGGATGTGCCTGCGTCTTCTCGAATGGAAATACATACCTATGGTATTTGGCAGCTAAACGTAAGACCTACCCTATGCTTCACCCTGACCTCATGACCGTATGGCATGCCATTGAGTATGCACACGAGCACAACTACGCCCACATCTATTTTATGGACGTCGGCCTACCTTGGTATAGAAATCCATTCCGTGAATTTATACTTAGTTTTGGCGGAAAACCCGTAACTAAGTACAGATGGTTTCGCTTTTATAGTCACAGTATCAACAAAATTCTATCGTGGCTTTACAAAAACAAATAATAGAAAGCTATTCCATCTCGTGCCCCATACCCTTGTTGAGCAGTTCAAGGCCACGCTCTGTACAGATGCCACGCACTATGACCATAAAGAAATTGTCAAAGATGGTCTGCATGGAATATTTGCGATATAGCTGCAGATGCATAATCTCATTCATTGTTATATGACCTACATCGGAGATAAAAGAATAGTCTATATCACTACGAAACAGTCCTTCTTTCACGCCACACTCATAAAAGCGCATTCTGTCTTCCACCTCATGTTCACGAACAGAGTTTAAATAAGCCACTACACGGGGCAAATGCTGTATCTCTTCATAATACTTCACACCCACTTGCTCGTTAAGTTCCATCTGCACACGATAAAAATAACAAATGATATCGATAACATTATGATTATTCTGAGAAGCAAAACGATCGAGCATACAGCGAAGCTCCTCATTCTGGGCTCTAATACCCGCTAATAGCAGTTCCTCTTTGTCACCGAAAATCTCATAAACGGTACGTTTCGATACATGTAATCCACGAGAAATCTCGTCCATTTTCACGGCTTTAATTCCTCGCTGATGAAACTCATCCATGGCATATTCGATGATTTTGCTTTTCAATTCTCGTCTATAATCATTTGTAATGTTCATTGCTGTAATGGAATATTTCTTTTTTTGATTCGATTTTTTCTTCGCAAAGTTACAAAAAAAATCAAAAAAACCTACGATTATTCATTGGTTTTTTATTACCTTTGCACAAAAAATATAAGATTGTGCACAAAAAGCATAATTATTGAAAGAATATAAAACTTTAAACCAATATATTATTATGGTAAAAATTTCAAAAGAGGCAGCTCTCGCCTATCACGAGAACAACCGACCTGGCAAGATTGAGGTAAAGCCTACCAAGCCCTATCACACACAAACCGACTTGAGTTTGGCATACTCACCAGGTGTAGCTTATCCCTGTTTGGAAATACAACAAGACCCCGACTCTGTATATAAGTATACCGACAAGGGCAACCTGGTGGCTGTTATCAGTAACGGTACAGCCGTATTAGGACTTGGCGACATCGGCGCCATGAGCGGCAAACCCGTTATGGAGGGAAAAGGCTTACTCTTTAAGATTTATGGTGGAATTGACGTGTTCGATATCGAAATAGCAGAGAAAGACCCAGAGAAATTCTGCGATGCCGTAGAGAAGATAGCTCCTACATTCGGCGGTATCAACCTTGAGGACATCAAGGCACCACAATGTTTCTATATCGAAGAAAGACTGAAGCGCACACTCGACATCCCAGTAATGCACGACGACCAGCACGGAACAGCCATCATTTCGGCTGCCGGTCTGAAGAACGCCCTCGAGGTGGCAGGCAAGAACATTGCCGACGTCAAGATTGTAGTCAACGGAGCTGGTGCTGCAGCCATCAGCTGTACCAAGCTTTACGTAGCCTTGGGTGCACAGGTGAAGAATATCGTAATGCTCGACTCTAAGGGCGTCATTACCAGCGATCGCGAGAATCTGACCGAGCAGAAGAAACTCTTCGCTACAGATCGCCGCGATGTTCACACACTCGAAGAGGCTGTAAAGGGTGCTGATGTCTTTGTAGGTCTGAGCAAGGGCAACGTGCTTTCACAGGACATGATTCGTTCTATGGCAGACTCTCCTATTGTCTTCGCACTCGCCAACCCTGTACCTGAAATCAGCTACGAGGACGCTATGGCAAGTCGTCCCGATGTTCTCATGTCAACAGGCCGTAGCGACTATCCTAACCAGATTAACAACGTAATCGGTTTCCCATATATCTTCCGTGGTGCTCTTGACGTTCACGCACGTGCCATCAACGAAGAGATGAAGATGGCTGCTGTCCATGCCATTGCCGACCTGGCTAAGCAGCCTGTTCCTGATGTGGTAAATGACGTTTACCACGTTAACGATTTGACATTCGGTCCGAAATACTTCATCCCAAAACCTGTAGACCCACGCCTCATCACAGAAGTGAGTGCTGCTGTAGCAAAGGCAGCTATGGAGAGTGGAGTGGCTCGCACACCTATCACCGATTGGGAGGACTATAAGCAGCGCCTTCGCGAGCTCTTAGGACAAGAGACCAAGCTAACTCGTAAGCTGCACGACACTGCGCGTCTGCACCCACAGCGCGTCGTATTTGCAGAAGGCGGTAACCCCACCATGCTGAAGGCTGCCGTACAGGCCAAAGCCGAAGGCATCTGCCAGCCTATCCTCTTGGGCAACCCCGACCGTCTGAATCGTGTTGCCTCTCGCCTGAAACTCGACCTCAGCAATATCGAAATTATCGACATGAGAGCTGACAATGAGCAGGGTCGACGCGCTACATTCGCTAAGCATCTCGCAGAGAAGCGTGCTCGCGAGGGTTATACCTTCGAAGAGGCATACGATAAGATGTATGAGCGCAACTACTTCGGTATGTCATTGGTGGAACATGGTGATGCTGACGCATTCATCACAGGTCTCTACACCAAATACTCTAACACCATTAAGGTGGCTAAAGAGGTTATTGGTATACGTCCTGAGTTCAAGACATTCGGCACTATGCATATCCTCAACACACAGAAGGGCGTGTACTACATCGCTGATACATTGATCAATCGTCACCCTGACGAGGATGTACTTACCGACATCGCTAAATTATCGGCTCACACCGTGAAGTTCTTTAACGAAGACCCTGTTATCGCCATGTTGAGCTATTCTAACTTCGGCACTGATGCTGCAGGTTCACCTGTGAAAGTACATAAAGCCGTGGCAGAAATGCAAAAGATATATCCAGACCTCGCCATCGATGGTGAGATGCAAGTCAACTATGCACTTAACAAGCAGTTGCGAGACGAGAAATATCCTTTCTCACGCCTCAAAGGTAAGGATGTCAACACCTTGGTATTCCCCAACTTGAGCAGCGCCAATAGTTCGTATAAACTTCTCCAGGCTCTTAACCCTGAAGCTGAGATTATTGGCCCTATCCAGATGGGACTCAACAAGCCTATCCACTTTACCGACTCAGAAGGTAGTGTACAGGATATCGTCAACATTACTGCTGTTGCTGTTATCGATGCTTACGTAGAGAAAATCAAAAACAACAAGCAGTAATTTGATAGCTATCAGTTAGGAAATTAGTCATTCTAATACATTCAAGTGCAAAAATCGTTTATCACGATTTTTGCACTTTTTTATCCTACTATCAATTGTTGATTTCACAACAATATGCTTCATTATCTTTGAAAAGGTTATCACTTTCAACCTAAAAGTTACCTCCTTAAAAAATACAAAAAGTAGTAAAATGTAAACGATTGCGCAAATTTTAAAGTTAATATCCGTTAAGTTTTTATTCTGTGCGCCCACACAGAACAACTACCTAAAAATTAACAAGGAAAATATTTGGTCGTATCAAAAAAAGACTGTATCTTTGTCATCGTTATCCTGAAAACAATCTTTTTACCTTAAAAGGAACTAATACCTATTGAAGATTTGGAGCGGTAGCCTGTGAAGGTCATCGCTTTTTTTTATCCTTTTTGGGAATACTCTTTTATCTCTGTTTACCCTATCATTTGGCACCTCATCATGATAGTACTTCTATCACTTTCTTTCTGTAAGTACTTCTCTATTTCACAAAAATATTGTATCTTTGCATAAGATATGCTACATCTCAACATAATACTCAAACAAGCTTGATATTCTGTATTCGATTTGCAATATCTTTGCATAAGATATGCTGCATCTCAACATAATACTCAAACAAGCTTGATATAAACTATTGTTTACCGCTATGAAGGTAATTCATCAAGACCATATATGACACAAGAAATCATCCATCGCATCAACCAGCTGGGCAAAGAAGGCAATCCCTTCCTATTTATCATCAACTATAAAGGCGATCAGGCTTTCATCAAACGCCTGAGCGACATCCATCCCGAAGAATGTCTTTACGATTTCGAAGGTGTAAGCAATCTAAAAGAACCATACGTTCCACTCTCTGCGCCCATTACATGGCAGATAGAAAATCCAAGATACCAAGACTATAAAAGAAGTTTCGACATCGTGAAGAGCAATATCATGGCAGGCAATAGTTATCTTGTCAATCTCACTTGTAAGGTTGCCGTGACATGTAATCTTACGCTCCGCGACGTTTTCTTGCATACAAATGGGAAATATAAGCTATGGCTAAAAAAGCCTAACCAGCTATCGAGTAGCGAGGACACTCCAACACCCCAATGCGAATCCTTCGTATGCTTCTCGCCCGAATCGTTCGTAAAAATCAAGAATGGAAGGATTTACTCTTACCCTATGAAAGGAACACTCGACGCAACGATACCCCATGCAGAAGAGCTTCTGATGAGTGATAAGAAAGAGGCTGCCGAACATGCCACCATCGTCGACCTAATACGCAACGACCTAAGTCGCGTGGCTGAAGACGTCAGAGTAGACCAATACCGATATATGGACCTACTACACACCAACAAGGGCGACATTCTACAAACGAGTTCAGAGATAAGCGGTAGACTTCCCGAGCATTATGCCAACACACTGGGCGACATCTTAACCGAACAATTGCCTGCAGGTTCGATAACTGGTGCGCCCAAAGACAAGACCATGCAAATTATCCACGAGGCAGAAGGTTACGAGCGTGGCTTCTATACGGGTATCATGGGCATCTACCAAAATGGAGAACTCAACTCGGCAGTCATGATAAGATATATAGAACAAGAGGACAATCAATTATATTTCAAAGCTGGCGGAGGTATCACTTCCAAGAGCGAATGTCTGAAAGAATACGAAGAAGTTTTGCAGAAGATTTATCTTCCAATATAATTAGTCAAACTCATATCATAAATTCATCACGAATATGAACCAATTCGTAGAAACCATCAAGATCAAAGAAGGCAAAATCATAGCACTACCTTATCACCAGATAAGAATGGAGCAAACTATCCACCACTTCTTCCCCACCCTGGCTACCTCTACTATGCCTTGCCTCGCAAGCCTCATCACCCCCCAGGACGATATGAAACTCTTTAAGTGTAGAGTGGTGTATGGAAGTCAGGGAGTGGAAACGATAGAATATGCGCCCTATGTCATGCGCTCCATACGGACATTAAAACTTGTGACAGCCAACCATATCGACTATCGTTACAAGAGTACAGACCGTTCAGAACTGAATCGTCTGACTGCACAAAAAGGCAACTGCGATGATATCGTCATTGTAAAGAATGGTTTCATAACAGACACTTCCTTTACCAACTTGGCCCTTTTCGATGGGCACCAGTGGCTAACTCCAGCCCATCCACTACTTGCTGGCACCCAGCGAGCCTTACTCTTAGAGCAAGGCAAGATAAAAGAAAAAAACATCACGCCCGAAGAATTGAGAAAAGCAAAAAAGATAAGACTCTTCAATGCCATGATTGACTTCGGAGAGATGGAACCGAAGATAAGCGAAGAGTAATGTAATATTTAAAGAAAAAAAAGAGTGAATTCCCCCAATCACTAAACAATACACCAAGCTCATTCAAAAAAAACAAGAAATCAGCATTCCTTTCACGCCCTACTGCAGTTCTATAGGACTAACTTCTCTGCCATGGCAGTATTTCCCTTGGCTTATAGGCATCCTACTCTCTTATTGTGTACTCACCCAATGGCTTAAAACACTAAACATCCATGTATTCAAACGCTGGCTGCAAGAAAGAACTGTTATTTAGATTCCGTCTAATACCAACTAATGGGGATTAGGCGGAATCTTCTGAAAAGAAGGAAAAGAAAGAATACCAATTTCTAAGTATAGTAAAAAAAAAAAATCGTATCTTTGCAGACACAAATAAAAAGAACAATATACCTGTCATTTCAGGAATACGATCAAGCACCCCTACCATGAAAACAAGATTCAGATATAATAAGAAACAATACAAAAACATTAAGAATGAAGCGATTTTATTTAATTATTTTAGGATGTATAGCCGCATGTCAGTTGCAAGCACAAGAGTTGAGCGGACAATTTATTTCAGAATGGCAATGGGACGCAAACAAGAACACGAATTGGGTAAACCAACTGCGCCTCAACTTGAGTGTTCCTTTAGGTAGCGATAAGAACTCATTGGAAGCTGCTACACTCCATCTGGCAAAGTCCGGAGAAGGAATCATTGATGACAGGCAAGGCTTCTCTAATATCGACGCAGACAAGATGTTTGCGGCTATAGCTGTATTAGGATTCATGCATCAGTGGAACGCTGGCCACCTTTTTGTGGGCGTAAGAAACGTGAACGAAGACTTCTTCACCTCCGACCTCACGGCACTCTTTACCAATAGTTCCTGTGGTATCTTCCCCACTATCGCTGCCAGCTATCCGATAGCTAACTATCCTTATTCAGGGCTTACTATTTATTTCGACGTAAGCAAAAAGGGATGGACATTCAGAAACAGCCTCTATAATGGAGCTGGATATAATGGTTGGACTGCACACGACAACCCTTTCTTGATAAAGCCTAAGAAAGATGGTATCTTCAACATGTCGCAGTTGGAATATGCCCACTCTGGTGGAGCATATTACGCAGGCATAGCCGTACACACTCGTCAATACCCCATAGATGAAGAAGGAGAGATGGGTGATGCCGAAACATCATCTGCACGTGCTACCTGTGCCTGGTGGGTCTATGGGGAACAAAAACTATGGAACTCGGGCGAAAAGAACATCTCATGCATGGTGCAATATTCTGAGAATACAAGCCGCAAAAATGCCTGTTATCGTTACGCAGAGATAGGTGGTGCATATAGCGATGATAAAAACGAGTGCGGTCTCTCAGGACAATATGCTCATTTCATACAAGGAGAAGAATACTCTGTCGAACTGACATGGAAAAGACAAATTTCAAAAGTCATAACTCTACAACCCTCCTTTCAATACATCAGCAACAACAATGGGCATTTCACTGCATTGAGCGCTCGCTTCTACTGTTACTTCTAATAGCTTCTAAACATGTATTCATAGATGATAGGGGCAGATAAAATGCAGACATACCACATCTATAAGCTGAAATGGGCTAAAAAGGTAATGTGTAATGACACTATACAGAAATAACAGACAGCAGGAAACAAAAAGTCTTGTTTGACAATACTACCCGGTGAGGGCAGGCTTAAAGCCTGCCCTCACCCATTTTTTATCGGTTGTTTAGAGCTGCTTTAAGGAGAGTAACGGATATAAAGTTCTTTCTTTTCAGACTTACAAAGCTATATGCTTAATC
>USOQ01000004.1 GCA_900556395.1 Candidatus Segatella caccae
GGGAAGTTATAGTGAAGGAGGAAGCGCTGGTAGCTCTTCTCGAGCACACCGTCGACAAGCTTCTCGTCCATCTTAGTACCGAGAGTACATGTAGAAAGAGACATAGTCTCACCACGCTGGAAGATAGCGCTTCCGTGAGGCATTGGCAGAGGAGACACCTCACACCAAATAGGACGAATCTCTGTAGTAGCACGACCATCAAGACGCAAGCCCTCATCGAGGATGCAACGACGCATAGCATCGCGCATTACGTCATCATAGTAGCGGGTAGCCTCAGCATGCTTCTCCTCGAGTTCTTCCTCAGAGAGGTCGGTATGAGCTGCGTCATACTTCTCAAGGAAGTCAGCCAAAACCTTGTCGAAAGCATCCTGACGTGCATGCTTCTCCAAAGCCTGGTGGTTGATATCGTAAGCAGGCTTGTAAAGCTCGGTCTTAATCTGCTCGCGAAGTTCCTCATCGTTCACCTCATGGTCGTACTCACGCTTCACGTCAGTACCCTTCTCCTTAGCCAACTCATACTGGAGCTCGCACATAGGCTTGATAGCCTCGGCAGCCACCTTGAGGGCACCAATGAGGTCCTGCTCTGAAACTTCCTTCATCTCACCTTCCACCATCATGATATTGTCCTTAGTGGCACCAACCATGATGTCCATATCAGCCTCTTCCATCTGCTGGAAGGTTGGGTTTACTACGTACTCGCCATTAACACGAGCTACGCGAACCTCAGAGATGTAGTACTCGAAAGGAATATCTGAACAAGCCATAGCAGCAGAAGCAGCGAAACCTGCGAGGGCATCGGGCTGATCTACGCCATCGGCTGAAAGCAACATTACCTGTACGTAAACTTCTGCATGGTAGTTAGAAGGGAAAAGTGGACGCAGAGCACGGTCCACGAGGCGAGAGGTAAGGATTTCCTCATCGCTGGCTTTGCCTTCGCGCTTGGTGAAACCACCAGGGAAACGACCTGCAGCACTATACTGCTCACGATAATCTACTTGCAAAGGCATGAAATCTGTACCCGGAACTGCATCCTTTGCTGCACAAACAGTTGCGAGAAGCACTGTGTTACCCATGCGGAGAACCGCAGCACCATCAGCCTGTTTTGCAACTTTTCCGGTCTCAATTGTGATGGTTCTTCCATCAGGCAACTGAACACTTTTTGTTATTACGTTCATCTAAAATTAAAAAAACTTATTGTTTTGTCTAACATCTAATATATAAAACGGCACAAAGATACCTCTTTTATTATTAATGAGCAAAGAAAACCGCATTTATTTTCAAGTTTTTTGATTATTTTATTCTTTGCAGATGGTTTATTCCAATTTTATTGCTACCTTTGCAAACGATAATTTTGCAAAATAACAAAACACATGAAGATAACCAAACTCTATTCAGCAGCAGCCGTAGTAATGGCAGCTTTAACTTTTGCTTCTTGTAACAACAAGAAGTTCCACATCAACGGAAACATCACCGAGGCCAAAGACTCCATGCTCTATCTGGAGAACATCAGTCTCGACGGACCTGTAGCCATCGACTCCGTAAAACTCGGCGAAGACGGATCGTTTGTCTTCGAAGAGAATGCCAAAGACTCGGTATGTCCAGACTTCTATCGTCTGCGCATAGCAGGACAAACCATCAACCTCTCCATCGACTCTACCGAGACTATTAGCGTGAAGGCCGCCTACCCCAGTATGAGCTATCAATACACCGTTGACGGTTCTGACAACTGCAATACAATCAAAGAGTTATCACTCAAGCAGATGAACCTGCAGAACCTCATCAACGACATTGCTAAGAACCCCAATATCGGAGTCGACTCTGCTGATGTCATCATCGACCGTGCCATCCATGCCTACAAGCAGGACATCAAGAGCAACTATATCTTCAAGGCGCCTATGAAGGCCTCTTCTTATTATGCTCTGTTCCAAACACTCCAGGTAGGAAGAACGAACACCCTTATCTTCAATCCTCGCAACAACAAGGAAGATGTCAAAGTTTTTGCTGCCGTAGCTACCAGCTGGGACACCTACTACCCTAATGCTGAGCGTGGCAAGAACCTACACAACATCGCCATACAGGGCATGAAGGACATTCGCATCATCGAAAGCCAAATGGCAGCCCAGCAAATCGATGCCAGCAAGGTGCAAGTAAATGGTGTTATCGAACTTAGTCTGCAAGACAACAAGGGCATTACACGCCGCCTCACCGACTTAAAGGGTAAAGTGGTCCTACTTGACTTCCACCTCTTTGCAGGCGAGCAGAGCACCAAACGCATCATGATGCTTCGCGAAATATACAATAAGTATCATGCTGCAGGACTGGAGATTTACCAAGTGTCTGTCGACCCAGACGAGCACTTCTGGAAGACCTCTACTGCCGCCTTGCCATGGATTAGCGTACGTGATGAAAAAGGACAGAGCGTTGCCAAGTACAACATACAGAGCATACCTACCTTCTTCCTCATCGACCGTAGCAACACCTTGCGCGCTCGCGATGTACAGATTAAAGACCTCGATACAGCAATCAAAGAATTGCTGTAAGGGGTCGACCCCATACAACACCCCTAACACCCCTATTCTCCTAATTATCAAACCATCACACGAATATCAAGAAAAACACTCAACCTAAAAATAAGCATGAACCTAAAAAAAAGAAAAGATGAGACATTTTATGACATTAGTTGCCCTGACACTCGCCATGTCGAGCACACAGGCAAAGGTAAGGTTGCCACACATCCTGAGTGACAACATGATTCTACAACAAAATTCCGAAGCAAGACTCTGGGGCTGGGACAAGCCAGGCAAAGAGGTAAAAGTCAGTGTGTCGTGGTCAACCCAGAAGTATGTTGCCAAGACTGGCAAGGACGGCAAGTGGCTTGTATCCGTACAGACACCTGCAGCGAGCTACGCTCCCCTCTCTGTCACTTTCGATGACGGAGAAAAGACTACTCTCAACGGCATCCTGTCGGGTGAAGTATGGGTATGCGCAGGACAGAGTAACATGGAGATGCCTGTCAAGGGATTCGGAAACTGCCCCGTAGAAAACTACAACAAGGTAGTAGTTGATGCTAACAACTACAAGGGCATACACTATGTCAAGATACCAAGTGTGATGAGTATGAAACCTCTCGATGACGCCAACTGCGAATGGAAGGAAGTAAATCCTGAAACCGTAGGAGAAGCCTCAGCTACAGGATATTTCTTTGCGCAAGTGGTCAACAAGACGCTCAACATCCCTGTAGGTCTCATCCTTGCCAACAAGGGTGGAAGCCGTGTAGAAAGCTGGCTCGACTATGACTATCTGAAAAAGAATACCGACGAGCCCCTTGATAGTAACACCATCGTCAAGAAATTCTCGTGGGACTACCACCGCCCTCTCGTTTGGGGTAATGGCACCTTCTCACCCATCCTCAACTATACCGTGAAGGGTATTCTCTTCTATCAAGGATGCTCTAATGTTGGCGATCCTGCAGGACGATACACCAAGCGACTGGCCGACCTCGTGGCTCAATGGAGACGTGACTTCCGCCAGGGCAACATTCCTTTCTATTTTGTAGAGATTGCACCTTACCATTATGGTGACGTCAATGGTGACTGGGGGGCCAAACTGCGCGAGCAGCAGTTCAATGCAGCTAAGGTTATTCCCAACAGCGGTATCATCAGTACAAACGACTGCGTCTATCCATACGAGAAAGAACAAATACACCCTGCACAGAAACAGAAAGTGGGCGAACGTCTTGCGTTCTTAGCACTCAACAAGACCTATGGCATGAAGTCGGTCATCGGTGAAGGAATGACCTTTAAAGAGATGAAAATCAAGAACGACACCATCTGCGTACACTTCAACAACGACTTTGGCGCCTATAGTCCTTTTGAAGATATTAAAGGCTTTGAGGTGGCTGGTGAAGACAAGGTATTCCATCCTGCCACAGCACGCCACTTCTGGCAACCAGGTAACGATTCATGGAACGAATGCATCACCGTAGTAAGTCCTGAGGTAAAGAAACCTGTAGCTTTGCGCTATTGCTTCAAGAACTTCCAACTCGGCAACATGACCAATGCAGGCGGACTTCCGCTCTTCCCTTTCAGAACAGACAACTGGTAAACACCTCATATAAAAGAACTGAGTTTCGCATGTACGGAAGTTGAGTAAAAGAAAAGAAGTATATAAACCAGAATTATGACAGAACATCCATTATCTCGATTCAAATTTTGCCCCATCTGTGGCTCCTCACACTTTGTTGTCAACAACTTCAAGAGTAAGAAGTGTGAGCATTGTGGATTTATATACTATGCCAACCCAAGCAGTGCCACAGTAGCTTTTATCATCAATGAGAAAGATGAACTCTTAGTGGTAAGACGTAAGAACGATCCTGCTAAGGGAACACTCGACCTACCAGGTGGTTTCGTCGACATGGAGGAAACAGGTGAAGAGGGTATAAGTCGTGAAGTAATGGAAGAAACAGGACTGGAGGTGACATGCGTCACCTACCAGTTCAGTATTCCTAATATCTATCTCTATTCGGGACTTACTATCCACACGCTCGATATGTTCTACATCGTAGAAGTGAAAGACCTTTCGCATGTAGAAGCCAAAGATGATGCTGCCGAATATATGTGGATACCCCTTAACAAGATACAGACCGAGCTGTTTGGTCTGCGCTCCATCCGACAGGGACTCAGCCAATACTTAAAGACAAGAGGATAAAGTAGACGCTTATTTAGTTATTCTAAACCAGTCTACATCCAACCAGCCACGATTTCCCTTGATATTCTTTCGTAAAAAAATAATATGGGCTGCCAGTACATCCTGGCAGCCCTACTACGTTAGTATGTTATGAAAAATTTGAGAGAAATGAAACTTCACAGTTTCAGAATTGTTTTACTAAACATGATTTTTATAGAGAAAGCATAGAAATTATCACTTCAACATATTGGAAGCCGGGTCAGTAGCCACATGCTCAATGCTGGTGTGCTGCATGGAGTCGACCGAAGCCGAATCAGCAATTGCAGCAACAGACACGCCGTGAACCGAACGTCCGTTTCCTGTATTTCCCACATATTCGGCATCTCTCTGGAAAGGCACCTGGGCTGCATTGCCCAAAGTGAGGAAGATAGCCACCATGGCTGCTGCCTTAAAGAGCGGCTTGAGTCGCTCTGTCAACGAGATTACCTTGGCTTTTCCTGCAACCTGGCTCTCATCGCTTTCTATCATGGCCATTACCTTTTGGTCAAAGTCATCGCCCAGAACCTCCTGCTTGCTTTCGCCAAGCTCGTAGGTAAACAGCGCCTTATAAGGCTCCAGCTCAGAAGGAATCTCTTCCTGACTGAAGAATGTGCGAAGAATCTCTTCCTCTTCCAAGGAAGTCTCGCAATTCCAGTAGCGCTCCAAAAGCTGTTTGATGTACTTATAGTCCATATCTGTCGAATTGTTGAAATCTTTGTTTTATTGTTTGACGAGCCCTAAAGATGTTTACCTTCACTTGTTCTTCGGTAATACCGAGAATGTGGGCAATGTCTTTATAGGGTTTCCCCTCTATATCACGTAGTTGCATACAGCAACGTTGCTTCTCGGGCAACTCGTCTATCATCCTCTTCACGATGTCCAGTTTTTCTTTCTGTATCATCCGTTCTGAAGGATTCGAAGAGGCATCTGGCCTTTCTGTTTTCTCTTCTTCGAGCGAATCATTCTGATTTTCCATCTTCTTGATGCGATCGAGAGAGAGATTTCTTACGATAGTGAGGCTATAGGCTTCGATAGAGTCTAATTGTTGCCATCTGTCTCGCGAATTCCAAATCTTAATCAGTGTATCCTGCACCACGTCTTCGGCTTCCTCTCTATTGAGAGTTATCCGCAAGGCCAGTCTGAAGAGTTTATTCTTCAGCGGCAATACATCGTTTCGGAAACTGATTTTTTTCATCCTCTCTATTATCAAAGACGATTAGCCTATAAGAAAGTTACAGGCTATCGCCAAAAAAGTTATTATTTAACAATTCATAACAGTTAAGTTATTTCTCCCTACCTTTCATTTCAAGAGCTTTTTCACTTTTCTCTCTTCACTTAATAATCGTGCCTTGCTTGCCATCAATAGCAGTTGCCAATGTGATGATAACCTCTTTCACGCCTGCATCGACAGCTGCAAGGGCATTCTCTATTTTGGGTATCATTCCACCGGCTATAGTCCCGTCGGCACGATATTGTTCAAAGTCAGCACGAGTGATAACAGGTATCACACTATCATCGTCGTCAGGGTTAGAAAGCACACCCTTCTTCTCGAAGCTATATATCAGCGTCACATCGTAGTATGGGGCCAAGGCCTTAGCAGTCTCGCTGGCTATGGTGTCGGCATTGGTGTTGAGCATGTTTCCTTGACCATCATGAGTCAATGGTGCCATGACAGGAGTAACCCCTTCATCGATAAGAGTCTGCAACATCTTTCCGTCTGCCTGTTCCACATCACCTACATAACCAAAGTCGATGCCATCCTTTACAGGACGTTTATGACTGCGTATCACATCCATATCTGCACCTGTCAGTCCAAGCGCATTAACGCCCTTTGCCTGCAGTTTGGCCACGAGATTCTTATTTACCAGTCCTCCATATACCATAGTGACAACCTCCAACATATCAGCATCCGTGATGCGTCGACCATTCACCATTCTGCTCTCTATGCCCAAGGCTGTTGCTACCTTAGTGGCACGTCGCCCACCGCCATGTACCAATACTTTCTTGCCTGGTATGGCTGAAAAATCAGTAAGGAGCTGTGCCAGTTGCTCGCTGTCTTCCACGATAGCACCGCCCACCTTCACGATTGTTACTTTCTCCATTTTGTATAAATTTAGTGATGACACGACAAAGTTACAATTATTTTAGCAAAAACCTATACTTATTGTAAGCTCTTTTGTTTCTTTAACGCTACTTCAATGCTTTATCTCTACGAAAAATCGTACATTTGCAAAATTACTAATCTGAAGGAAAAAAATATCATTTATAAGATAAAGATATGAAAAAAGTTTTTGTAAGTGGATGCTATGACCTTCTTCACAGCGGTCATGTAGAGTTCTTTCGTCAGGCATCCCAATATGGAGAGTTGTATGTCGGTATAGGATCCGATGCTACGATCTTGGAGTATAAGCACCACAAGACTTTCTATCCTGAGCAGGAACGTCTGTTCATGGTGAAGTCTATCCGATATGTAAAGGATGCCTACATCAATGCTGGCTCAGGCATCATGGATTTTGTCCCTACAGTAGAGTTTCTTCATCCCGATGTATTTGTGGTAAACGTTGATGGTAGCAGTGAGACCAAGCGCAAGTTCTTCGAGGAGCACGGCATCGAATACATCGTGCTTCAGCGCACACCTGCCGAGGGACTGACAGCCCGTTCGAGTACTGATATCAAGAACGGAACCTGTGCCTTACCTACCCGACTCGACCTGGCTGGCACCTGGATCGACCAACCTTATGTGAGTTGCTATGCCCCTGGCTGGGCCATAACGATGTCGTTGGTTCCCACCTTTGAGGTACGCGAGCGTTGCGGACTTTCTACCTCCACTCGCAATATGATTAAGAAGATATGGCCCATGAAGTTGCCCGACATGGACCCAGAGGTTTTGTCAAAGTTGGTTTTCTGCTTTGAGAACGACCCCGAGCGCAACGATGGCATCGTGAGTGGGGCACAAGATGCTATTGGTATCTGTATACCAGGATTGTGCCGCCATTATTATAACAATCGTTTCTGGCCAGAGAAGTTTGAATATTGTCACGACGAAGACGTACTCTCTTGGCTTGAGGAACATCTCTGCATGATACCCATGGAACCACGAAGTCCAGGTTGCTCAGTAGTAGAAGGCAAAGACATCACCGAACCTAAGGTAAAAGCATTGGCCCAGGCTGCAGACAATTGCTGGCATGCCATTCTGAACAAGGACTACGAAGCTTTCGCACAAGCTTTCAAGGCCTCTTTCGATGCTCAGACCAGCATGTTCCCTGCCATGATTCAAGGTTGTGTACAGAGCTACATAGATAAGTATTCCGTTCTATCCGAGGTGAAAGCATGGAAGATGCCAGGAGCTGGTGGTGGCGGTTATTTAGTCTTAGTCGTTGATGACGTGAAATCCTTTGTTGCGAACCATTCGGAAGCCATTACACTAACCATAAGAAGAAAATAACATCACAATGAAGAATATTGTATCCAAACAGTTTCTGCTACCCTTTGTGCTCATCGCTTCCCTGTTTTTCTTTTGGGGGTTCGCTCATAGCATTCTCGACATTCTGAACAAGCACTATCAAGATGCACTTGTCATTTCCAAGACTCGTTCGGCCTTGGTACAGGCTATGGTGTATGGCGGTTATTTCATCATGGCCATACCAGCAGGAGCCATCATACGCAAGTGGGGCTACAGGGCAGGAGTACTAACTGGGTTGATACTCTATGGAATAGGAGCTTTGCTCTTTATACCAGGCGAGATGATTATGTCGTTCAACTTCTTCCTGGTCTGCTTGTTTGTGATAGGCTGCGGACTCACTTGTCTGGAGACTGCCTCCAATCCCTACATAGCTGTATTGGGTGATGAGGAGACATCGGCATCGAGACTCAACTTAGCCCAGTCGCTCAATGGCCTGGGTTGGATTGTAGGTCCCTTAGTAGGAGGCTTGCTGGTCTTTCGTGGTGCTGACGGCAACAGCGGTTCGGTGGCTCTCCCCTACACCATCATAGGTATAGCCGTTTTACTCATTGCCATCGTGATAAGCAGAGTAAAACTTCCAGAAATCAAAGAAGATACTGTCGATATCACTTCAGGCGAATCACTGTTTCATTCTCGCACCTTCGTCTTCGGTCTCATAGCCATCTTTTTCTATGTGGCAGCACAGACGGGTATCAACAGCTTCTTCATCAACTATGTCACCGAAAGTCAGCCTTCGGTATCTTCACGCGATGCAGCCCTGATGCTATCGTTTGGTGGCATGGGACTCTTCTTTGTAGGACGCTTACTCGGTAGCTGGGGCATGAGTTACATCAAGGCTGGAGCCTTGTTATTGCTTTGTGCATTGGGAGCTTCTGCATGTATGTTGGTTGTCATATTAGGTTCTGGAATAATAGCCGTTTCGGCATTAGTCATGACCTATCTCTGCGAATCGATTATGTTTCCCACCATTTTCGCATTAGCCTTACGAGGTCTGGATGCCAGCAACACCAAGCGTGGTTCTTCTTATCTCATCATGGGAATCGTGGGTGGAGCTATAGCTCCCATACTCATGGGAGTCTTAGGAGAAACCGATATGGCTATTGGCTTCATCATTCCTTTGGTTTGCTTTATCGTCATTGCAGCCTTTGCCCTGCACCTGATACGAACAAAATGATGGAAAAAAAGGTTCAGGAGGCAATGGAAACGCCCCCTGAGCCAAGCCTGTTTGATTAGAGAGGGTTTACTTTTTGATAAAACATTCCCGAAGTACCATTTTCAGAGGACTTCGGGCGGGGAATTGTGCACTTTAGAGTTTTTGCGGACAGCAATAAAAAAAAGTTGACTTTTTCATTGCGGCTTGATTAATTTTGTTACCTTTGCAGATGATAATCGATTATTTTTACCTAATAGTAACCAATAGTATGAGAAATCAAGTATTCATCTTGTGTAGTGCCCTCTTCCTGTTTGTCGGGCATAACGACGCCAACGCCCAGGGCTTCCTGAAGAAGTTGGGCAAGCGCCTCGAGCAGAAAATAGAAAATACTGTCGGGGGCAAAGTCAGCCGCACCGTCAAGGGTACGGTCAATGGCGCTGCCGATAAGACCGTGCGCACAGTTACTGGAGGCAAAGTGAAGTCTTCGCCCGTACGTGCCGGCGGCCAGTCGTCGAGCCGGCAGAGCGCACGTAACCGTAGACTCGAGCAGCAGGCCGATGCCATGTTGGGCCCCGACCACAACCGCAATGCCGAGGATGCGGCGCCTACCGTACGCATCCCTAAGGAGCACACGGCGCTCTTTGCCCCGCTGGGTTATGAAGCCGACCCGTCTCTGGGTACCAAGACCTTCAAGCCCGTCAATCCGCCCGTCCAGGCAGCAGACCAGGTGGCATGGAGCGGCAAGATGCCCGCACCCCAAAACCTTACCAACCAGTCGCTTATCGATATGTACAACATGCTGTCGACCGCCAGCGACTATGCAGATATGAGTCTCTCGCCCGCCCGTCATTACCTGTCGAATGTCACCAGTGTGCTCTTTGGCCGCATCGATGCGCTCGACGAGCTGTATGAAAACATCCAGGAAGCCCGCGAGAAGTATAGCATGACCGACTGTTACGAATGGAGCATCAACATTAGCCACCGAAATCTCGTCAGAGTAATCAGTTCCGACCAGTATAAGGCGATGATACGCTCGTCGCTCGAGCCACTCTTCACGTTGCCACAGACAATGTTTAACAACTACCCCGAGTTGAAGGAGTACTTCGCCAAGCACGGCGGACTCAGAGATGCCCACAAACTCCAGCTCACCAAGTGGGACCCCGAGCCCAACAAGCAGTCGGTGCACACTTCTTCGGGTGGCAAGGGCACGGTTGTCTCCAGCACCGCGGGCCATTCGGGAGAGATAGACCTCGACGGCGTATACTATATCATCAACAACAAGTCCAGAAGCGTCGGCGTGAAGCGTACCGCCACAGCCCACCTCTCGGGCAAGGATGTCGTCATCCCCGAGCATATCGAGATTTCCGGCGTCAAATATCCCGTCACCATAGTCTATGCCAGCGCCTTTGAGAGTGCCGCCATCCGCAGCATCAAGCTGCCTTCCACCCTGAAGGAGATAGGACACAAGGCATTCCGCGGCACCGCCATCTCCGAGGTCACCATCCCCGCTTCGGTCCAGAAAATCGAGGGCTCGGCTTTCAGCTGCATCAACAATCTTACCAAGGTGGTCTTCGAGGGCCAGAGCATGCAGCTGATAGAGGGATGCTTCTACCGCTGTCCCAAGTTGCAGAGCGTAGTCTTCCCCGCCCAGCTCGCCAAGGATATGACCTACGACATGTTCCGCGACTGCAAGTCGCTCACCCGCGTAGTCCTGCCCAAGAACCTGCGCGTCATTCCCGAAGGCACGTTTGCCGGCTGCACCAATCTCAAGCAGTTAGACCTCCCCGCCACGGTCACCACCATCTGCGGTCAGGCGTTCTCCGACTGTGGCATCACCTCGCTCTACATGCCCAATGTCACCGAACTCAAGGACGGAGCCTTCCTCGACTGCAATACGCTCAAGACCATCACCATCGGCAAGACGCTGAGAGACCGCCTGGTCAGCGACAACTGCTGGGGCTATACCACCAATTTCGGAGAGAATCCTCATCTCCAGCTGGTGCTCAAGAATGGCGAAGTCTCCTTGCCTCCTTCGGTCAAGGTGATGTAGCCCACCTCCTTCCGCAGTCACCCATTCATCCGCGGCATCCCCCCGATGAATGGGTGACTGCGGGGGGGTGGCTTTTCGTCAGATTCGCGCTTCTATTTATACAGACCACACCTCTATACATCCGGATATAGCCCTCAACTGCAGATTTCGAACTTCTAATCAGATTTTAATTTCACCTTAATCGTTTCTAATTTCTTCCTTGTTGAGCAAATATATTAACTGACCATACATCGGCTGTCCGCTAAAATGTTTACCTTTATTCATAGTTGCTTGAGCCCAAAACGGTCATTAGGCCGTTTGGTGTGTTATTTGATTATTATGCTCGCAGTCTTTTGTCTTCTAAAAGAGCAAAATCCAAGCAAGCCCTAATGACCGATTTGGGATAATATAGGAGAGAAAGGACACCATAGCCTAAGAAAAGATAAAAGCCCGAAAATCTTGTTTGATTTTCGAGCTTTTATAAAGATGAATATTTCTGTTCTGCTTACTGAAGATAAGTATAACCAAAGAGTCCATTGCGATAGGTGGCAAGGAACTCCTTACCCTCTTCGAGCGAGATCTTTCCTTCCTTTACACTCTTGGTTACCCATTGCTCCAGCTGACGCACGAGCTTCTTAGGATTGTACTGCACATAGTCGAGCACCTCTTCTACCGTTTCACCATCAAAGATCTGGTCGATGTTGTATTTACCATCCTTCACTGAGATGTGTGCCGCATTGGTGTCGCCAAAGAGATTGTGCATATCGCCTAAAATCTCCTGGTAAGCTCCCACGAGGAACACACCCAGGTAATAAGGCTCATTGTTCTTGAGTGCATGCAGAGGAAGGACATGCCCTATATGACCATCAGTAACAAAGTTGGCTATCTTGCCATCGCTGTCGCAGGTGATGTCCTGTAAAGTAGCATTGCGCGAAGGGCGCTCATTGAGTCGCTGTATCGGCATGATAGGGAAGAGCTGGTCGATGGCCCAACTATCAGGCAGACTCTGGAAGAGCGAGAAGTTGCAGAAATACTTGTCAGCAAGCAGTTTGTCGAGTCCTCTCAGTTCTTCTGGTACATGCTTCATGTGCTTAGCCAGATTGTTAATTTCGTGGCATACACTCCAGTACATGGCTTCTATCTCTGCACGAGTCTTCAAGTCTACAATTCCATGAGAGAAAAGTTCCAATGCTTCATCGCGTATCTGTTCTGCATCGTGCCAGTCTTCAAGCATATTGCGTGGATTCAGGTTATCCCAGATGTCGTAGAGATCTTTTACCAGCTGATGGTCTTCCTCCTTAGCCTCGAACTCTTCGGGCATCTCGGGTAACGATGCGGTCTCGAGAACGTCGATAACGAGAACACTATGATGAGCCGACAGGGAACGGCCACTTTCAGTGATGAGGTTAGGATGACTGATGTTATTCTTGTTGGCTGCATCAACGAATGTATAGACACAGTCGTTGACATACTCCTGAATGGAATAGTTGACAGAGCTTTCGCTGCTCGATGAGCGGGTGCCATCGTAGTCAACACCCAATCCACCACCACAGTCTACAAAGTCGACATCGTAGCCCATCTTGTGAAGATTGATATAGAACTGTGCCGCCTCGCGCAAGGCTGTCTGTATGCGTCGTATCTTAGTAATCTGGCTTCCGATATGGAAGTGGATAAGGCGCAGACAGTCATGAAGTCCCATTTCGTCTATCTTGTTAAGTGCTGTCAGCAACTCGGCACTTGTCAGTCCGAATTTAGATGCGTCACCACCACTCTCTGCCCACTTACCCGAGCCAGACGAAGCCAACTTAATACGGATACCTATGTTGGGACGGACGTTCAACTTTTTGGCTGTCTTAGCAATGATGTCGAGCTCGTTGAGCTTTTCCACCACAATGAAGATGCGCTTTCCCATCTTTTGTGCAAGGAGTGCCAACTCGATATAGCTTTCGTCCTTGTAACCATTGCAGATGATGAGCGAATCACTCTGACACTGTACAGCGATAACGGCATGAAGCTCAGGTTTAGAACCAGCTTCGAGACCGAGGTTAAACTTCTTGCCGTGGGATATGATTTCTTCTACGACAGGCTGCATCTGGTTGACCTTGATGGGATAGATGACGAAGTTTTCACCTTTATATCCATATTCCTCCTTAGCCTTCTGGAAACAGCTGGCTGTCTTCTCGATACGGTTGTCAAGAATATCTGGGAAGCGAAGCAGCACAGGTGCCGTGATGTCTCGCAGGGCTAACTCATCCATGATATCACGTAGATCTATCTGCGTGTTATCCTTACATGGAGTTACATAGACATCACCTTTATCGTTGATGCCAAAGTAAGAAGTGCCCCAACCATTGATGTTGTAGAGCTCCTTCGAGTCGTCAATAGTCCATTTCTTCATTTCTTCTTTCTTACTGGTGTGATAGTAGTCTTTTTGTTGTCGTAATTATTATTATCTAAATATATTTATTTTGTGTCATATATACTGGATATCCAGCATGTGCATACCAAGGGCTTTATATGCCCAACTGCTGGCGCAGCAGCTTCACCGTGTTCTGTATCTTATCATAGTCGTCGATGACATCGATATCAAAAATATACTGAGCCTTCATATAGTAGGGCTCGCGCAACTTAAGCTGGTCATGAATAAAGATTTCCACCTCCTCAGGAGTCTTGTTGAGCAACAATGGCCGTACCCCCTTACCCATCTGCAGATGGGCATGAAGCGTCTCAGGAGTAGCCTTCAGATAGACTGTCGTACCCAACTGGTTCATATAATCCATGTTATCGAAAAAACATGGTGTGCCACCTCCACAGCTCACAACGACGTTCTCAAACTCAGCCACTTCGTGCAGCATATTGTGCTCTATGAGACGAAATCCCTCCTCGCCTTTCTCGTCGAAGATTTCTTTGACAGTCTTGTGCATACGGGTCTCGATATACCAGTCGAGATCGTAGAACATGACACCCAGTTCTTTAGCAAGGGCTTTGCCGACCGTTGTCTTGCCTGCGCCCATATATCCGATGATGATGATCGACTTCATAGGCTTACTTACGACGGCTTGCTTTAGGTTCGGGAGCTTCCTTGATAATCGTCATACACTCATCATAGGTAAGTTCCTCTACATGGGATTGCTTATTCTTCGGTATACGATAGTTCTTGCCATCGTAGGCAATATAAGGTCCGTATCGTCCATTCAGAAGTTCGAGTTTAGCATCTTCGTCAAAGAGTTTGATGTGACGTTTCTGTTCGGTCTCTCGCTTCTCCAGTATCAGCTCAACCGCTCTTTCGAGAGTGAGACTTAGAGGATCTTCGCCCTTAGGGATAGATACATACTTTTTATTGTGGAGCACATAAGGACCGAAACGACCTGCACCAATGGTAACAGGTGCGCCTTCAAACTCGCCAACCTGGCGGGGCAACTTGAAGAGTTCGATAGCCTCATCGAGCGTGATGGTCTCAATACTCTTGTCAGCAGGCAACTGTGCGAAGAGAGGCTTATCCTTATCTTCTGCAGAACCTATCTGTACGACAGGGCCAAAGCGACCTATCTTGACAAACACAGGGCGTCCGCTCTTAGGGTCGGTACCCAATGCACGCTCACCTGCCTTGTGCTCACTACGGGCATTCATCACCTTGTCGACTTCGGGTTCGAAGGTCTTATCGAAGGTCTTCATCCATTCATTCCACTCGGTGTTACCCTCAGCAATATCATCAAACTTCTTCTCCACATTGGCAGTGAAGTTATAGTCCATGATATTGGGGAAGTTCTTCATCAAGAAGTCGTTTACCACAATGCCGATATCGGTAGGCAATAGTTTACCCTTCTCAGAGCCAGCCATCTCCTTCTTGGTCTTCTGTGTAACCTTTATTCCTTTCAGCGTACTGATGGTATAGGTGCGCTCGGCGCCATTCTTGTCGCCTTTCTGCACATACTCACGTTGCTGAATCGTGCTAATGGTAGGAGCATAGGTAGAAGGACGTCCGATACCAAGGTCTTCAAGTTTCTTAACAAGACTTGCTTCTGTGTATCGAGTAGGCGCCATAGAGAAACGCTCTGTGGCTGTTATCTCACGACGCTGCAACTCATCACCTTGCTGCATAGCAGGCAGGATATGGGTAGCCTCCTCCAGGTTCTCCTCTTCGTCGGTTGACTCACGATATACTTTCAGGAAACCATCGAAAACGACGACCTCACCACTGGCAACAAACTTCTCTATGGTGTTGTCAATGTCAATATTGATGGTAGTTTTCTCTATCTGAGCATCAGCCATCTGTGAAGCAATAGTGCGCTTCCAGATAAGCTCGTAGAGTCGCTTTTCCTGACTCGTTCCATCGATGGTGAGAGCGGTCATGTCGGTAGGACGAATAGCCTCGTGTGCCTCTTGCGCACCCTTCGAACTGGTGTGATAATTACGAGTAAGGCTATATTTCTCACCATATACTTTTTTTATCTCTGCAGCACTGGCATCCTTGCAGAAAGTAGACAGATTGACACTATCGGTACGCATGTAGGTGATGCGTCCACCCTCATAGAGTCGCTGTGCTATCATCATGGTTTGGCTCACTGTGAATCCCAACTTACGGGCAGCCTCCTGCTGTAAGGTAGAGGTGGTGAAAGGAGGCGCAGGAGTACGCTTGAGAGGCTTCTTGCTGACAGCCTCAACAGTAAACTTGGCATCCTTGCACTTCTCAAGGAAAGCATCTACCTCTTCCTGGGTCTTGAAGTGCTTATCGAGTTCTGCCTTTACCTCGGTAGCATTGCCGTTCTCATTGATGAGGGCGAAGATGGCATTGACGCGGAAATAAGGTTCGCTCTTAAACTTCTGTACCTCTCGTTCACGCTCTACGATGAGTCGCACTGCAACACTCTGCACACGGCCAGCAGAAAGGGCTGGCTTCACCTTGCGCCAAAGTACAGGAGAAAGTTTGAAACCAACAATACGGTCGAGCACACGACGCGCCTGCTGGGCATTCACTAAGTTCATGTCCAGATGGCGAGGATGCTGTATCGCATCCAGAATAGCAGATTTGGTAATCTCATGGAAGACGATACGGCTTGTCTTCTCTTCGTCCAATCCGAGTACTTCGCAAAGGTGCCAACTGATGGCTTCTCCCTCGCGGTCCTCATCGGAAGCCAACCAAATCTTCTGGGCTTTCTTGGCTGTCGATTTCAATTCGGCAACGAGCTTTTTCTTCTCCTCTGGAATCTCGTAGTCGGGTTCCATCGTTTGCTCATTTATACTCAGTTCCTTCTTCTTTAGGTCACGAATATGACCATAAGAAGACATTACTTTATAGTCTTTACCTAAGAATTCTTCAATTTTCTTGGCCTTTGCGGGGCTCTCAACGATAACTAAATTTTCTTGCATAAGCTTATATACAATTACTTTTGGTCGACAAAAGTAAGTAAACTTTTTGCTTATACCTTATTATATAGAGTTTTTTTTTGCTTTTTTAATGTTTGAGGGTATAAAAAAGGAAAAGAGAGTGCAAAAAGATAGCTCTATTCACCTTTACTGGTTTATAAGAAGCTACCCAAGAAATCTATATACGTAATATACAATTGAATAATATGTGAAAAACATGGGAAAAGGCACACATCAGACTAAGAAGGAAATAAAGGCAAGCTTTCTGCTTGCCTTTATTTCAGGTCTATCCTCTTTGAACACTCTCTTAAAGGTGAAATCGGATATACGTTCGATCGTCAAAACTTTTGTTTCCAGCTACTAAACCCTTGGTTGCTATATAGGTATCGACATTCTGAGGATCATGAGCTATCTGCTCGGCCAATGCAGCCTCACTCTCTGCCAATGTGGATTTAAGAAAGGGATAGCCATCACTCGCCAAGACTACCTCAACAGCCGAAGGGGGAACAGGCACGACAACAATACCTTTTCTGTAAATAGGGAAACCATCTACAACGGCATAATTCTTGTTCTGACCTGAGAGCATGGTACTTATCAGCAGCGGTTCTATCTCTCGACGAGCCTCAGCAGGCGTCATGCCCTCATTTATCAAAGCTACACGCTTAGCAGCAATGGCTTGCTCAAAGGGTTTGGCATTATCATAATACTTGCCATCTATGATAGCTTGGCAATCACCCACCATCCACACTTCTCGCCTTTTTCTGCTATACATGATAACAGAAGCAGTAAGGCGCTCCTCGGGATGCTGGAGCAGTCGAGAAGACACGCCTAAAGGTATATACACATTATTATATATGTTCGATGTAACCTCCTGACAGAAATCATCTACCGTAGCATCAGCCTTCAGTTCATGTCTGATATATTCAGAGATGAGCATCATGGCATAACGTCCATTCTTCATCTCTGGATTGAGATGCTTTGGGGTCTTGCTCGTACTGCCGTCTATCACGGCGATGAAATCATCGGTCACGACCAGTCCATCCTCACAGGCCTCCTGGCTCTTCTTGCCAATAATGCTCTTCTCTATTACATTCATGATTTGACGTTCATACATTACTTGACAACAAACTTCTTACCAGCCACGACGTATATGCCAGAAGAAAGATTGCTCATATCATTCCGGGTACCCACGCGTTGCCCGCTCAGGTTATAGACAAATCCATCGGTTTGAACCGCAGCATCCTCTTGTCCTGCCACGTTCTCTATGGCTGTCGTAGAAGAATCGTCATCAAAGCTGAACGAGAGAGCCTTGGCATTGCCTTGGGCATCTGTTATGGTGACATACCAACTTGTACCCACAAAGCTGTTCCAGTCAGAATCGAGATGATACATATCACCGTTATTTACCACGTATGCATTAGCAGGAGCTGCACCTGGGTCGTAATAGAAGCCATGGAACTGAACCTTATAACCGCCAGAGGTTACCTCTTCCGGTGGCACGCCATTACCAGTAAATGTAGGAGGAACAACACCCTTTACCTGATAGATAGGTCCCTTTACCTTTACCGTGGTATTGTTACCCCAAGGGAATGTGTATTCATCATTCTTTGTCTTGATATCGGCCTCCTTGCCCACCTTGATAATATAAGGTATGCCTGCAACGATACCCTCCTTATCAGTATCTACGGTCTTAAAATACACACAGGTTCCTTCCACCCTGTCAAAGACACTGAGTTTCACCTCCTGGTCGCCTCCGAATGTCTGCTTTACCTGGTCGCCCGTCAGTGTGCAAGGAAGAATCAGGCTTTCCCACTTACCCACGTTGAAGTAGCGTCGTATGTTGTAAATAACAGGGAACGTATACGGAACAGCGCCAGAATTGCGGTTGATGCCACTTGGAGTGTAGTAAGTGTCACCGACTTTCTTGGTAGTGGTAAACTCTTCTGTGCTTGTGTTCGTAGCATCAAGATACCACTGTTTGTCTCCCATATAGAAAAGCTGGAAATTGTCGAAATAGGCATAGCCTCCCACGTTGGCTTTCTTGCCAGCACCGATGTAGAGAGTACCAGTCGTTGAGCCTTCATCCGCTTTCACGAGAACTGCCACACTGTTGTCGTACTTACGACTGTCCACATCCTTGTCTTCATAAGGATTGCTCTCTGCGAATATTTTACCTGCATTGACACAATACTTGATAACCTTATCATGAAAACCATTCAAGCCATCCGCTGTTACTGAGCCACCATTAAAGGTCATATTCTTCATATTATCCCAGTCAGCTGACTCAATGGTCTTCAGAGTTGTCTTGTTGTTAATATCCGTGTAGTTTTGCGAAGCAAAGACAAAAGAAGTGTTGTTCTTGTCGTTCTGATTTCCAGGATTGAAATAAAAACCTTGGCAATTAACACGATAAAGACCCGGCTTCAAGCCTGTGATTTTCTGAATCAAATAATTGCCTTTTTGACCATCCTTGTCGCCTTTAGGTCCTACCCAAGCCGTCATATACGCCAGTTCTTGCACATTATCCTGCGAATTTGGGTAAACAAAGGTATCATCGTTTCTGTCGTAACAGAACTGCCAAACATTGTCCTTTGACAATGTTCCATAATCGCCATGCAACCAAACTAGACCATTACTACCTTTGTTGTTTCTAATACCTTTGTTGTTTCGTTCGAAACGAGCATCCTGCACAAGACCAGATACATTGATATAATTTTTATTCTGGCTGTGAATAACTTTACGGTAGTCATCTATCTTGATGAAATAGAACGTCTCAGCCTTGCTTTCGTCCGTAGTAACCACCAGAAATTTCTTCTGTGGTTTGCCTTCTTCTTTAGGACCTTGGTAATAACTCAGGTAATACTCTCGCTCTACATTATCGCTATATCCCTGAATATCCGTCCACTTAGAATAGATTTTATAACCATTTTGGGTGTCAACAGCCTTAATATACCATTGTACCCTATCGGGAGAAGTATTGTTTCCATTATCCTCGGTATTGAGCTTTCCACGATCCACAAACAAATAAATGGACTTCTTAGCTTCATTTTTCGGCTCAGAAAAGATGCGCTCATCTTCATCCATGGCAGGCTTGACACCAAGATAGTCGGCATTTCCAGTTCCTTGAGAAGTTGTAGGATTATCCACCCATGAGTGGATGTAATAACGTTTGTCGTTAGGTTCGTTGGAGACTTTCTCTACATAGAAGTTCATACCCACCTCTGCCAGGATAGGCTGTGCTCCATAGCGACCACCCACTGTCACAAACTTTTTGGGAGTTGTTGCATACAAATATGTTATATTCGGATTATCCGAAGTGCTGACAATTGTCTCTAAACTCTGATTGTTAGCAGACCAATCTATCCCCTCTACACTAATTTTATCCTGTTGACCTTGGGCAAAAGACGATAAGGACATCGAGATGCACAAGACAAGCACCGAAATTCTGAAAAAAAGTTTCATCTTCATCTTATAATCTTTTAATACATTATCAATACTTAATATCATCTTCCCACACATTAAAACCATGCCATTTGGCATAGTTGTCATTTCCTTCATCAGGATTACCTTCGACAATGGACTGATTATTACCCCAGCCGTCATTCCATGACGTAGGGTTGTTCATCAAATTCTCCTGACAAACCTCTACGATCCTCACCTCTGGGACTACATAAACTTTTCTTTTATTCATATTCATTTTACTTAAAACAATTGTCTTCTTCAAACCCGAAAATTCCAACTGGAATTTCTTCAAGCTCAAGAACCCAATATGTTGCATGCAAAAATACACATTTTTGAAGGAACAACGCCACTTTATTGGCAAAAGGTTCATCTTAAGCTAAAGAAATTCCAATTGGAGTTTAAAATATTAGAATACGGTTATAACACCGTTAAAATCCCATTAGAAAACTACCTTCTTACCTTTATAAATATACACACCCTTAGTTGTAGGTTTCGCCATCTTCACACCACAGAGAGTATAATAAGCAGCACTCTCGTTGTTGTCAACCTGAACAGAATGAATACCTGTAGGTGCAAGGAAGTCAAAGCCAAGTGCATCTTTTGCAGTTCCTGCCTTGTCGTAGAGGTTGAGCCAAGCACTCATACCGGGCACAAACCTGGGCTCTGACAAGCGGTTGAAACAACCATTAGCAAAATAATACTGATTCTCATCTGTGATGTAGGTGGGAGTTGTGGAAGCCCAGATGCTGTTACCCTCAAAGCTGTCACAATCATCACCATTATCGAGAATCCTGGCTGCATACTCCTTGGAGTAGCCACCTTCAGGCACGTCATTGACACGAACCAGGAAACCATTCTGTGCTCCGATCTTGTTCACCTTCGTCAAGACAACAGCACCCTTACCTTCATCGTATGCGCCCTTATAGGCTGAGATACCTGTCACATCAGTGAAATCGACATCAAAATTGAACGAACAGGGTACAAGATTTTCCTCTGGCTTGATGATGACTTGATCGTCAATATTCTCATAACCTGCACTCTTCCATGATTCGATGCCTGCAGGACGTGTATGGAAACGTGGCAATGCATTGTTGTTCCATGTCCAGTCACCCTTCTCAGAAATGCTGTAGGGCAAGGTGAAGTAAACATCTTTTACGTTAGGACTGTTGAACACCATATTAGGGAAGCTCCACACATTGGCTGTCCATACCACGGTTGTAAGGGTTGGAATGTTATAGAATGCACCTTCGCCAACATTAGTGATTGTCCATGGCAAAGTCACATTAGTCAACTGAGTATTCTCGAACGCCCAAGCACCGATAGTGGAAAGCGAACCAGGCAGATTGAAGTACTCAATGCTTGCATTCTTGAAAGCATGGTCGCCGATAGCCTCGATGCCGTCGGGCAAAACGATACCCTTGATTTGGCTACAACTATAGAACGCACCCGCCTCGCCGCACTTGCTGCCGCTCAGTTTGTCGTCGTAACCTCCGGCAATACGCTTCACATCATAGTAGTTGTCACCAATCTTCACGTTCTTCTCGATGACAGCAATACCATTGGCAGGAAAAGTCAGCTCATCCCAACCAGCAACCTGGGCGTAGTCGTTGACGATTTCATACTTGATACCGTTGACGATTGTAGACTTCACAACTGGTACTGGAGGATTCTCACCGCTAACATCGTCAGGCAAGTCTGTGTCAGGAAGATACTTAACGCCACCGAATGGGATCATAAGGGTCATATCCTTCTTGTTGTTATTTTCATCAACCTCTTTCCAGTCGTTGGTATCGTCAATCCAGGCTGTAATGGTATGACTTCCCTCAGGAGCAATGAAGTAATTATCTGCACCACCTGTTACAAAGCCACCGCCACCATTAGCAATCAATGTAGCCGTTGCATGCGACTTCAAACCATCCTTAAAAGTATCACACCAAGTGATAAAGCCTGTTCCGTATGTCTTGCCATCCATCTGGAACTGAAGACCAATCTTCGTACCTGATGGAATATCCTTGTCACCAGCATTGGCAATGACTGCGCCCATCACGAGGTGGTCGCCAGTATTGATGGCATCCTCGTCCTTCTTGTTGCTGACAAACACCTTGGTGACAACCAGGTCGTAGCCTCCTGTAACAGGAGTGAACTTATTGGAGTTGTCTGCAGAAGCTGACACATTGAAACGCTTGGTACGAGAGTTGTTGTCTTCGGTCAGTTCATTTTTGAGATCTGTATCCGGGCACACTGTCGCAACAGCAACATGACCGCCCTTCACACTTTCCCATGAAGAAGCAAGTTTAAAGTCAACAGACTCATGTGCCTTCAAACCATCGCTTATAGTAACAGAACCTTTTGAAACTCCATCAATATTGACTGCAACTGTAAAATTAGCCTTCTCTGGAATATCTACATTCGAATTGTTCTTTATCTTACCATACAAAACGACCTGGTCACCTTCCTGGAGGTTATACTCATCGTTCTGATTTCTCCAAGAAAGTTCTTTCAATTCAAGATCATAGCCCTTTACATTCTCCCAAGGGTCGACAACAGGATCCGGTCCGACTACCTTGCCTGCCTCTGGAACGACATAGGAAACGTTATTACCTAAAAGTTTCGCACCTAAAGACTGGGCCAGATCTTTATTGTTGTCTGTCCAGAATGGATAAGTTGAGTTATTGCCTTTCTTGTCACTTCCATAGTTGGCGATCTTCAAGCCGTCAAACTTCACATTCTTATCAGCTATACGCATGGCGCCACAAGTATGCCCCACGCAAGAATAGGTGATATCCTCACCGGTAAGACCCGTACCTAAGATTTGAGTATCATAGAATACGACATTACTTGGTCCTGTCAATGTACGCACGGCATCGAAAGGAGAATCGTAAATCTGTGTGTTGCGGAATGTTATATTCTTCACATCCTGCTTCAAATCGATGGCAGCCAAATCCTCATTCCAGCTGTCGGCATTGGTACCGCAACGTACAAGGATGTTGTTTTCGAAAGTAATGCCCTTATTGTTGCTGAACTTATATCCATCGAAAGTAGTATTCAGGTGAATACCTGCTGCCATGAACATATCGCAGATGTAGTTGTTGTAAACATGATGACCGCTACCGCCATAGAGCGCAATGCCACCTGCACGCCAGATAAACTCGATGGTGTTATAAGCGAAGACATTGTTCTCCTCATCCTTGGCGTTCATATAACTGTTGTTCCAACAAGCCAAGCCATCATCGCCATTATTGCGGATGGAGCAGTTATAGACTGCTGCATTGCTTGTACCCTGACAGAAGTTGACACCATCAGCAAGGTTGTTACGAATGCGGCAGTCGATAACCTTCACGCCATCGCTATAGTCCATAGCACCATTATAGTCGCCAAACCAAAAACCTGTCTCGAAGTGTTCCTCCCACACATCGTGAATCACAGAGCCGTCACAGAACACATCCATGAAGCACTTATAGACAGCCATTTGGTTATAGCGAGAGCGGAGATTAGAGTTGATATACATGTGGCAGAACTCTAAGTTCTTACAATAGCCATCGGCACCACCATTGCTGCCATTACCACCAGAAATGCCACCACCGAAAGCCTTATCACTTGTAAACTGGATATTGGTGTACCAGATACCGGCACCCGTAATCTTCACATCCTTGCAGTAGATGTTCCACATACCACTGAGATGCCACGTACCTTTTGGAATATATACCACCTTGCTGCCAGCATCAGCAGCCTTCACTGCTGCCACAAAAGCTGCAAGGTCATCCTTTCCGTCATCAGGACAGGCACCAAAGTCGGTGACACTTACCGCACCACTTGGACGGCCTATAGGATTGACTACATCTTCTATCTCCAAGAAGTCAACACCATAAGTCAAGCCATTGGCACCACTGCTCTGAATCTTGATTCTGTCGCCTTCCTTAAGAGGCTCGTCCAACAGAAAGTGAACCTCATCAAAAGCGAAACAGCCAACACCCCCATCGGGAGCATCAGAAGGATTGCCACTGGCAAAATACTGCCACATCCAATACGAGTTTAGGTCAACGGTCTTCACCTTATTGCCATTGACGTAAACATCGAGGGAACCTTTCTGTCCCATACCATCACCTGTATCAGGCATGGTAAAGCGCATGGTAACGCCACGCCCTACGACATTGGCATCCTTAATGACATGTACTGTCCACTCTGCACAGGCGCCATTGCCAGGCAATTCCACATAACTCTGTTCGGAAGCCTGAGACGCAATGTTGAAACGTTCCATCATTGCCGAAGTCTTCAAGGTGGCACCACCACCTAAAGATGCCTTCTGAGAATCATACCGCACATAAGGTACGGTAGCACCAGCAATACCGTCAGCCTTGGGCCCAGGTATCTGAAAATCCATTGCATCAGCTACCGAAGCTTGCGCCTGGAGCAAAGAGCCCAATGCCATCGTTAGGACAACGGCTCTCATAACATTCAAAAACTTGTTCATATTTATTAATCCTTATTATTGTTGTATGTCATAGACTGTGGTGCAAAATTACAGTCATTCACAACATGATACAAGAAGACTAACGTATATATAACGAAAAGTTAAATAATAATTTCACAATACACTAACAATCAATATCTTACAAATCGAAGGAAATATTATTGTATAATGAGAATATGAGCTATAAGAAGAAGAAAAAAATACAAATGTAAGCCCCCATAAGCACGTATGGGGGCTTATACCTATATGAAGAAATGGGGTTATTTGGTAACAACTACCTTAACAGACTTACCAGCCTGGCGCTTGATATAGATACCCTTACCAGAAAAACCATTAACACGCTTGCCATCAAGTGTATAATACTCGGCAGGAGAAGTTACATCTGCATTCACCGACGAAATGCCTGTAGCACCTTTCTTAGCAACAGTAATAGTCATGTTGGCAAGATCTAACTTCACATCGTAAGTACCTGCCTCGGTAATTTTCCACTTGTTGTCGACACCACCATATACAACCTTGCTGTCGTCTGCAGCATCCTTTACATAAGCAGTCTGATCAAATCCCATATACTTATTGACAATAAACTTGAACTCACCCTCTTTTAGATCGGCTGTTGCGGTATAAACCATAGGATTCTCTGCATCCTGCGTCAATAGTACACCTTTGTCTATCTGCCATCCATTAGGAGTTGCATCGCCTATCATCCACAACTCAGCATGTTTGGCATGGGCATCCTGATAAGCTGACTTGGTTAGGGTTATAGTTTTGTTATTTACATCACAAACAATGTCATAGTTGGCAGACTCGCTTACCATAAATTTATGATCTTCACGATTGACTTCTGAAGATACCAACTTGGCTGGGACACCATTCTCTAAAGTAACATCTGCCTCACCTGCACGGAGCTGATAACCATTGAAGTCGCTCTCAGCCATCAACTTAAATCCTTTATCTGCCTCAAGATAAAGAGTAGCCTTGCAAATTCCATCTTCGCCAGGAAGCAGTACGGTACTGTTGGCAAATCCCCAACCACTCCAGATAGCATTGCCCATCACAAACAGATGATCTACAACGAAATCGGCATAATGCTTTTTGAAATCAATTGTCATGTCGGCAAGATTTACAGTCACATCGTAGGTAGCTGCCTCGGTGATATTCCACTTGTTATCGTCACCGCCAAGAACCACCTTAGTATCATCTGTGGCATCCTTCATATAGAAAGTCTGACCAAAGCCACCATCATTATTCTGAGCTATTTTCATCTCACCAACCTTCAAATAGGTCGTAGCTTTAAAAACCATTGGATTCTCCGAATCCTGTGTCATCGGGGTTAAATGGTTAAAATCCCAATTACCAGGAGTTGCAGTACCAACCATCCACAAAGCATTGTGATTGATAGGATGCTCCTGATAAGTAGACTTGGTGACTGTAATCGTCTTGGCATTGAGGTCGCAAACTACATCATAGTTAGCAGACTCCTTTACCTGGAATTTCTTGTCGTTAGCATTCTCCTGGTTATCATACAGCTGAGCAGCCACACCTTCTTCAAGTTCAACGTCGTTGTCACCTGCATGATATTGTAAGCATTCCAAATTAGCAGCAGTCAGCAACTTAAAGCCCTTATTATCAGTCTCACCATCTATCTTTTTCAGATAAACCGTCGCCTTAAACACATTTTCGCCATCAGGCAACATGACAACACTATTAGCAGCAGTCCATCCACCCCAAACAGCGTCACCGACAATCATCAACTTGTCTGCTGCAAAAGAAGCCACAACACTCATGGCAAACAAAACGCAGCACATTAAAGAACGAGTAATTTTTTGTACCATAATCTTCTAATTTGAAATTTATATTTGCGTTAATAATTCTTACTTCATGCATCCATCACGACTTTGCGTGAAAGACATATCGTATTTCCACGTAACTTAACGACATAAATGCCTTTAGACAAACCTTCCGCCACAATGCCATCAATAACAACAGGAACTGAAGCCATACGTTTACCGTCTATGGTGTAAACAGATACTGCCACCTCTCCGACAGTAGACTTGACATACACCGCACCACGGCTGCATGCCACCTTGACCAACGAAGGCTCCTTTACACAGCCTATTGCAGTTGTCGACTGATCAGTTCCATTCAGTTTAGCCTCATTGCTAAGCTTCTCAGCCTTCATGGTTTCTGCCAATGTGTTGACCGTAACACGATACATACCAGCATCATAGACAATCCATTTAAAATCATCATAACCTGTTGTACGGAAACTATATTCGCCAACCAAAGGATCATCGGCCACATATGGATGATAAGTCTCAGAGAACCAATCGGGAGCTGTTAATATCTTCAGTTTATTAGGTTCGTTACGGGAATCATTCCAATTCGGTGACAAATATCCCTCCCATGTCAACTCTTCTGGTTTGGATGGATTGGGAGTAAAGCGGCTACTTGCAGCATCCCAATAGTTCCAAGCTAATTCACAACAACCACCTACTAAATAGAGCGTGCTGAAAGGTTTGAACACCTTGGCGTACGCTAACTGTAAATCCTTACGCAGATAGAAAGTATATTTGCCAGGAACAGCAACACTCCATCCCTCTACATCGCCATTGGTGGTTTCTTTTAAAGAAGCTTTCACGTCCTTGCCAAAAGTTATGTCTACCCCATCGAACAAAGGGACATAGTACTTTGTGGAAGCTGTGGGCTGTGGAGTATCTCGGAAGATAATACTGCCAGACTTGAAGTCGTCAGCTAACTTATACTCTATACCTCCCATCACTTCCATCTCAACAACCTTTCCGTCGAGAGCAGAGCCTGTAGCATAAAGTTTGTCTGGCAGATTAACAGCCCGTTCCTCATCATAGAGTGCCATCTGCATGCTTCTCAAATCCACATATATTGTATAATCACCTGTGACAGAGGGCTTAAACTTTAAGTCTCTGTTACTATCCAGAGTGTAACTTATCTCGAGATTGAGATTGTAGCTTTTGCCCTTGCCTACTTGCTGTCCTGAGCAAGTTGCCACAATATGCTTGAAGAAAGCACGTGTGTTTATAAATTTAAACTCTTTGCCTGCCTCAAGATGCCCTGACCAACGGAACACGCCATCATCAACCTTCTGCATCTCACCGGCTTTCTGTACATCCCAAGCGTAAGGAGTAGCATCACCTATGATATACAACTGCGACAGCTCTAAGGAATTAGACATATCCGCAGCTTTCATAATCATAACTGCAAATAAAGTGCAGAGCCATATACTTATTCTTTTCATGATTGAGTCGTTTTATTCTTTGATAAATTTCCGAACATAAGTCTGATTGTCTGCTACCACTTTGCCGATATAAAACTGTGGGAACAAACATGTCAGGTCTTCTGTAAAACTATTCACGTTGCTGTAAGTGTTTCTGAGCACAGTCTTGCCCACACTGTTACTTATTTCGAGCGTGACTTTTTTTTTAGTACTATCAAAAGAACCTTTCAGTTTTTTGCTGTTTCTTTCATACACAATCTTCATTTTATCTGCCTTTGCGCTGACAATATCCGTGCTTAAGGTTTCACTATACTTTACAATAACGGTTCTATCAACGGAACAACTGCCATAAGGCACTTCTACTGTAGTACACTTCTTGTTGGGATCATAGCTATATGTTGCAGATTCTCCATTCACAGTGGCCGACAAAGGAGTTGGCGTGTTGAAGATACGCAACTGATAGGAACGATTAACAGGTGCCCTGCCAACAATACCCTTGCGAGAAGAGATAACATAGCTGCCCGTCTGACCATCACAAGCCTGCGTAAAGTTGATAACTGCGTACTTAGAAGCATAGTCTGGATTGTCGCCATCGTCTTCATAGAGAGTCCCCTCGCCGTTAGCTCCCGACACAACATTGAGAATCATTCTGTCTGGACGCTCGGTAACATTCATTACCGTCTCTGGATTATAAGGTATAATGGCACCCTGGCGGAAAAAGTAAGGTATCTGTTTATCAGTGTATGACAAGGTACGCTTACAAGGTCCTTGAATCAGTTCATGAGTATCCACGCTCCACCACTGACCTTCAGGGAACCACACTTCCTTTTCTGTCATACCGTTAGTACCACTCTTTGTCGTAATAGGAGCCACAAGAATATCATCGCCAAAGAAATATTCTCCGTCATAGGCATATGCCTCATCCTGCTCAGGATACTCATAGTAGAGAGGGCGACAAATCGACAGACCAGTATCGTAAGCCTTACGTGCCATTGTATATATGTAGGGGAAAAGCGAATAGCGCAAGCGAACAGCTTCAAGGATAGTAGGAAAATTGGGGAACTTCCATATTCTTCTTTCTATTCTACCATCAGCTGAGGCATGAGTACGGAAAATAGGGGTAAATACTCCAAACTGTATCCAACGCAAAACCAAATTTGGATTGTTTACCAACTCATCATTAGAATACATGTGTCCTCCCAAGTCATGTCCCCAATAACCATAACCGACATTGGATGCTGTAGCTGTAAAATAAGGTTCAAAAGCCAAAGCCTCATAACTGATATTGGCATCGCCCGAAAATCCAATCTGATAGCGATGGCTTCCCAAGCCTCCCCAACGATGAAAGATGACTGGGCGATGGTCAGCACGCTTAATAGCCTCATTAAAGAAGACATGGTTGCACCAGAAAGTCTCACTCAAAGCCTTGGTATAAGGACTGGTAAGATACTGCTGCCAATCGAGCCACCAGAAATCTACGCCTTCACTTTCATGATCTCTGATAATATTACTAAAGAACGACTTTGTAAAATCGGGATAGTCTAAACTCCACTTAATGGTATTACCTTCAAGATACTTGCCATTCAAATCGTTTCGCATCTGAGAGAAATAAGTTGGCGATTCTGTCTCGTTAATACCATCAGCAGGGTGTAGATTGAGTGCCGTCTTAAAGTTCTGATTATGCATATCAGCCAACAAACCTTTAGGGTCTGGTAACAAATTAGTGTTCCACGACCAGCCTGTCCATCCTCCCCGACCCGCAGATTGACTATAGCCGTTACCATTCCAATGCCAGTCCATATCTAAAATCATCACATCAGTTGGAATCTTGTTTTTTTTCAGGTCTGCCATGATATTACGATAATCCTGTGCCGAATAAGAAGCATACTTACTATACCAATATCCAAATACATAATCGGGAGGCAAAGGAATTTTTCCTGCTATCTTAGTATAATCGGACACTGCCTTTTTGTAATTGTCGCCATAACCAAGAAGATAAGTATCCATGGCATGTTCGTCAGCACGAGGTGCCCACCAAGAATACCCTACCTCATTATTATAAACGAGAGCATAAGAACTTCCTCCATCGGAACGCGTAGCTGTCCAAGCATCATCAATCACTGCCCATCCTGAGCGAGAAACCAAACCATTCTCCATCTCACTGCGCTTACTGTCACCCATCAAGCCGTCCAGTGTTCGGCAGGTACCCTTCAGATTCTGTGGGTCAGGTTTGCCTGGATACCAAACCGAAGGTACGCCATGATTGCTGACAACAACTTTCAGATTATTGGCTGATGCTGGTACAGTACGAGGATCTGTACCCTTGCGATACTTCAACTTGAGATTAGATGTCTCTATATAAAGAAAGGTATCGTCCTCTGACTTTGTAAAAGCTGGTACATCAAGCTTTCTGTTGAGCACAGTAAAGGTAGCACGGTCTTCAAACCGAGCATTTTCACTATACTCAATACGTATCATCTCGGGGGTCAAGACCGTAAAACGCGCATTGCCACTTATGACAATGGCTTCGCTTGATGCCACTGGGTTATCTACTATAGATTGCGCCTCTGCCAAAAAGAGGACAACCAAAGCAAAAGCTAAAGCAAAAAATCTCTTGATTGTCATGAATTTACTATAAAATAGGTTTTAATATTAAGTCTGACTATTTGCACTAATTGCATTTGTTTACATTAACGATTGCAAAGATAGTCTTTTTATTAATAAGTTATGATGACATTCATTAAAAATACAAACAAACAAAAACACATACCTACTGGCTATCAGCTTGTTAACATTTACGATACTCTTAAAAGATACAACTTATATACAAACGATTATGATCTTTACAGAAGGATTATCAACATAAAAAGAGTGACGATAGAACATATAGACTAAAACAAAACTTTCTTTCCTCTATTTACATATATCCCTTTCCAGGGCTTATCTACAGGCACTCCACTCACAGAATACCAAGAAGCAAACTCACCAGAAGCAGACTTGTCGGCTATTATAGCAGACAGCCCTGAGAGGTCAGCCTTGGTAAGATAAACTCTCATCTTCTCTAAGTCGATGGTGATATCATAATACCCTGCCTCAGGAACCATGAACTTAAAATCCTCTCCCAAGGTTGTAATATGAGCAAGACTGACAAAAGAATTGAACTTATAATCTTTATACTCAGCACAATAACTTTTACAATATTTCCAGTCACGGCCATTAGTAAACTTGAAAAATTCATTAGCTTTTAGGTAAGTTGTCACTTTGAAAACCTTGCCTTCCCCCATGTTTGTCATAGGAACTGCATAGGCCAAGTCGTAAGCAGCATGCCCATCGAGTTGTACTGCCTCTCCTGTGATATAGACATGATCCTCATCATTGGAACCTTCCATCACCACCATAGTCCAATATTCCAAAGAAGGAAGCACAAAAGAAACATCATCTCCTTTCTGTGTGAAAGCAAGCTCCTGTACTGCTCCAGCATGACTATCAGGAGATGCCACCCAAACCTTATCTATCTTGCGATTGGCAATTACAGTTATGGGGATACCTGTATATTTATTAGGAAAAGTGCGTGTTCCCCAAACATCACGCCAGGAAAGATCGTCGGTATTGAGAAAATTCAAGAAATGAAGTACATCACAATTACCAACCTTCTTTGCAAAAGTAGTGATAGAATAGCTCTTGGGGGGCCAAGCATTTACAGAATAATTGGACGAAGTACTGACCACAGGCAGATAAGCAGCCTTGGAGGTAGTGCCTCTCAAAAAATTCTGATAAGCCGTCTGAAAGTCATAGTATCTTACCATAGCTGTTTTAAGAGCATCACTCATTGCCAATGGTGCTGCAGGGAAATATTCACGGGTAAGCATATGGTCTCCCATCTCAAGATGAGAGCCGCCCAAGGCAGCAATCACTGCATCGGTAAGCAATACTCCTGGAGTATTCACCATCTTGTCACCTGAGCCTCCGTTGTCCGCTTTGTCATAATTGATATAAGCTGCAAAAACCGTCTGTCGTTGATGTTCGCTATACTTGTCGTTCGCCTGAATAATACCCAAAAGATTGGCAAAATCGGCTTCGGAAACACCTCCATATCCATTGCCATTACCCCATACTTCATTATAACAGAAATCTACGTCGCTACTGACGATATTATCTGCTCCATAACCAGAAACCGCATTCATTATCAGATCTTTGTCTGGGTGAGCCGACTTCATTGCTTGAATAAATGATTTATAACTCGCAGGCAAATCTACCACTTTGTGATGGGCATCATATACGTCGCCACGATAGCCCAACTGATCTATTTGGAAACCATCAAAATCAAAATGGCTGTATATTTCTGTATTCCTTTCTGCCATATACTGTTGCCAATCCATATTACCAGGAACCTGCAGATAAATATTACTTGCCCACGAACTTGGCAAACCATGATAGTCTTGATAAAAATTGCCCGAACCATCTTTTTTTAACAGAGCCCAGTCGGTTTTTACTCCATCATTCACAGCATTCTTCCATGCACCGAAACAAAGGTTATAAAAGATAGACTTCATACCATACTTATGCTGCTCTGCTATGTAGTTCTTGACATATTCTACACCAACCCAACGATTGCTGATATCCTGATACCGAGGTATGAGTGAGCCATGGGCATCCAATTTAACTGGTTTGTGATGCATCCACTGCCAGTCTTGAAACTGAACTCCATTGATATGAAGCCTGTTAAGATAAGCCATCTCGCTCTTAATATTTGCATTCTTGTCTATACTCCCACCAGCATTGTCAAAATCGGCAACAAAACCATAACGAGGAAAACGTTTCCAGTCACTTGACACATCAACAGCTATCGTGCCCAAAATAGTAGATTGGTTGTTAGTTTCTGTATAGACTTCTACCAAATAACCTTGATAATCGGCCATTGGGGGAGTCCAAGACCACTTATTATTGCTCATCACTTCAGACAATTTATGGGTCTCCAAAATGGCAGAACCATGCCTGTAACGCACCATCGTATTAGCAGGAACATTGCCACTTAATACAAATACTACAGACTGACCTGGTATATAACAAGCCTTATCAGTAGTCATATCCACCGTAAGCAGTGAAGATATATTTTCGGCAGAGCTGTATACAGCCAACAACGAAAGAGCAAAAGAAAGTAGATACTTAGGAACAAAGTGTAAAAAAACAGTTTTTCTCATCATTTAAAGAAATAAAAAAGTCTCCACATGTTAAAAAAAATATTAGCATGGGGAGACTATATTATTAACTAATCAATTATTTCTCGAAGATGCTGATGGCAAAACCACCACCTGCACCCGCACTCAACTTCAAAGAAGTTTTGCTGGTTACCACACGCTTAGTGATAACGTATGACTGCTGGTTTGCCTTGTAGCTTGCATTCTTGCCATCGGCATAGATGGTAGCTACATATTTCTTGCCAGGAGTTAGAAAATCGAGTTTGAGGTTAGACTGATGAGCTGTCTCACCTACCGTACAACCTACGAACCAATTGCCTGTACCCTTGGCTCTACGGGCAATCGTAACATACTGACCAGGCTCTGCCTCCAAATAACGGCTCTCATCCCAGTCTATAGCAACGTCCTTGATAAACTGGAAAGCATCTGCATACTTCTCGTAGTTCTCAGGTATGTCTGCAGCCATCTGCAATGGGCTGTACATAGTAACATACAATGCCAACTGTCGAGCCAAAGTTGAGTTGATGTGATGATGCTTGTTAGGGTCTATCTTATTCATGTCACCCTCCAAAATACCAGGAGTATAATCCATTGGGCCACCCTGCAAACGGGTAAAAGGCAACACCGTGGTATGGAAAGCCTTATTTCCCGCAAAAGACTCATACTCAGTACCACGAGCCGACTCGTTTCCGATGAGGTTTGGATAGGTACGGCAAAGACCTGTAGGACGGACAGCCTCGTGTGCATTTACCATGATGTGGTGTTTGGCCGCCTCGGTAACGCAATAGAGATAGTGATTATTGAGCCATTGTCCATAGTGATGCTCGCCACGTGGAATAATGTTGCCCACATAACCGCTCTTTACAGAATTGTATCCATATTTGTTCATCAAGTTGTATGCTGCCTCAAGATGGCGCTCGTAATTACGAACTGAAGCCGAAGTCTCATGGTGCATCATCAGACGGACGCCCTTGGAATGAGCATAATCGTTAAGTCCTTTAAGGTCGAAGTCAGGATAAGGAGTCTGAAAGTCAAAGACATAATCTTTGCTATGACCAAACCAGTCTTCCCAACCAATGTTCCAGCCCTCTACCAGTACTTGAGAGAAGCCATTTTTAGCAGCAAAATCGATATACTTCTTTACATTCTGAGTATTGGCAGGATGCTGCCCATGGGGTTTGCACTTGCTGTAATCGGTAACACCGAGACGAACAGAAGGAAGATCATTAGTATAAGACCATTGCTTGCCACCACCTATCATCTCCCACCATACCCCGATGTACTTTACTGGCTTTATCCAAGATGTATCGGTATATTTGCAGGGTTCATTGAGATTGAGTATCAAGCGAGATGCCAGAATCTTACGGGCATCATCTACCACCATGATAGTACGCCAAGGAGTAGAGCATGGAGTCTGCATATGTGCCATGTTGCCTTGAGCATCGGGGGTGAGTTGAGACTCAAAAACAAGTTTCTTGTCATCCAAGTTCAAATGCATACATGAGTAATCCACCAAAGCCGCCTCATGAATATTGAGATAAATACCATCTGCTGTTTTCATCTGGAGCGAAGTCTGCACACCAGTAGGCGAGAAGATTGTCTGGGAAGCATTACCGCTAATAGCACTCTGAAGCAATCCCCTGATTTCTGAAAGTTTAGACTCCGTATAATCATACTCCTGTGTGTCATAGTCACCAGGAATCCACCAGGCCTTGTGGTCACCCGTCATAGCAAATTGAGTATGTTCTGCCTTCACTACAAAGTAAGGCAGATACTTCTGCTGGGGAAATTCATAACGAAAGCCAACACCATCATTATATACACGAAAGCGAAGGTTCATGTATCTACCATTAGAAGGCTTTTCCATTTCAATGAAAAGTTCATTATAATGGTTACGGATTTCTTTCTCTTCACCCCATACAGGCTGCCAATTCTCATCAAATGAAGAAGTAGATGTCTTATTAATACGGAACATGTCCATCAAAGAGTTTTCCTCTGCCAACTCGATGCCCAACGTACTTGGGTTAATGACAGTCTTGCCTTTGTAATCCACCTGATAGACAGGGGTTCCTTTGTCATTGAGCGAGAAAGTAACACTCAGATTACCATCTGGAGATTTTACAGTTTGAGCAGAAAGCCATGCAGGAAGCATCATCATTAAACTCAAGAGCAAAATACTCAACAGTCCTTCTCGCTCGAAGAGGGATATTGTATGTTTCTTCATATTTATAGCTTTATTCAAGTTTGGTTTTTAAAATACGTTAATCTATCTTAGTTGCAGTCATCGTCATCTTCTTCAGATTGATAACTATCTGGTATTTGCCCGCTTCAGCAGCACTCACACTCCACTTATAGTCGTGTGCATCGCCATCTGCACGACTGACAACCTCGGCAGCTGTTTCAGAAAGTGAAGCTCCAGGAGTTGCCGCCATCAGCCAAGCCTGAAATCCATCCCAGTTACTACCACCAAGCATAAACTTAAGTTCGCCTTCCTTCAATTCCATTTCAGCAGAATAAGTATATTTATTTACCTTAGTCAGTTCGACAGCCTTGTCATTCCAATCCCAGCCTGCAGATGTAGCACTACCCCATGCATAGATAGAATTATATGGGAAATTAAAGGTCGGATCTTCAATTTCAGCATTCTCTACATTGATATTGACATCCTCGATACTACCATCGTTGAAGTTAGCCAAAGCATCCTTAACGTCAGCAGAACCCTTAAGAGTAGTGCCATCCGACATAGAAAGTACATATGAAAGGGTTATATCACCATCCAAATCCAATCCAAAGAGATTGAATGGAGCTACTATACTCTTATCCTCTGCATTGACTGTAACCTCAGATACAGCAGAAACAGGAGTATTGGCTACACCAGAAACCATATTGTAGCTTGAATAGGCTCCTGTAAGGATGACATAACCTCCCTGTACAGAAAGATCTTTACCTTCGGCATTCTTAGCTGCTAAATCGGGAGTAGTCAATGTGAGTTTACGCGTAAGACGCTTCATAGCTATAGTGTAATTCTGGCTATCACCCGTCAAGTCTGTCTCGGTGGCTACACCATAACAGAACGCTTCAGGATTGCCGTTGATGGCATTTGCATCGCTTACCATAAAGGTGGAAGCATCTACTGTAGCTCTTGCCTCAGCAACTGTAATATGACTGGCGCCATTATAGCATCTGAATGTATAATCATTATTACTCTTCAAAGTAAGCTGCTGGGTGTTACCACTCACCGTTCTTACCTCATCATTTACACTCAAGAAATAAGAATTTGGGACATTATTCAAACCACAAGCGCCCCAATCGGTTTGGATGGTAACGGCAGTCCGTGGTTTTACTATTGGGTCAGGCAGCTCATCCTCGCAAGAAGAAAATGTTGCAACAGCAGTAGCCATCACTGCCATATAGCTGATTGATTTTAAGATACGTTTCATGTTCTTTCTAATATTTAATTTTCAGATACCAAAAATTATTCAGGCTTGCTGAGCCTTACCACCTTGCATCCGTGTGCCGGAAGCGACGCGCTGACCTTCGACACCTCGCCCTCATCGGTGTGTGTCCAGAGGTCGCGACACTTCATTGTGCCGCTTATGCCAAGCTGCGACAATTCTACACCACGTGATATAGTGCGGTCCTCGCGATTGAACAGAGCCACAACCACATCGCCGTTAGACATCGTTCCCCACCATATCTGCGAGTTGCCGTCGTTATAGTCGGTTGTCAGCGGCTTGCCTACAAAGCCGTCGGTATTAAGCGCAAGCATCTCCTTGTTCTGATAGAACTTGACGCGGTCGCCAACGGTGTTGTACTGGTCGGCTACGGCTATTGGTCCGCCAGCCACCAACTGCAGCGATATCGAGGTGCGACACTCGTCGTCGGTGTCGTACGAGTGGATAAGCGTAAAGTCGCCGTCGGCTATAATTTTGCCCCTGCCTGTGATGTCCGACCAATAGATAAAGCCATCAAACTGGTTGTTGGCAGACGGCCACTGGTCGAGGCAGATATAGCCACGAACGCGGTTGGAGCAGTGGTCCCAGCCTCCCTCGCACGTGTCGGACACGATACGGGTCATGTCGCAGTACTGAGTCTCGTACTCGCCGTGGTTCTTCATGTTAGGCATCACAATGGATGTAAAGACGCCATACTTTGTGGCAGCCTCCTTGATGTATTGCAGGGCGAGCTTGTATTCGGCTGAGCCATAGCCACGTCCGCCTCCGTCGCCGCCCCATAAACCGTCCTCGAAGAGGCACATAAAGTCCATACGGATAAAGTCGACTCCTATACTTTTATAATACTTGAAGAATCCGTCGATATACTCCTTGGCTCCTCTGTGGCTCGGCACAATCCATGTAAAGATGTCGCCGGTGGCGTTGGGGTTCTTGACTTGGTCCTTCGAGGGGTCGTACAGAAGGCTGCGCACATTGTACTTGGTGCCTTCTATCGGCGTGTCGAGCGGGCCGTGTACCCACAAGGGGTTGTCGTATATGCCCAGACGCAAGCCCTTTGCCCTGCACATCTCCACGAGCTGGGTTAGCGGTATGCCGGCATAACTGGTCATATAGGTATGTCCGGCGTTGTCGCTGCCCGACATAGTCATAAATCCGTCGGTGCATATCATATCATAACCGTATGGCAAGAGGTTGTCTGCCACCCAGTCGATATTCTTCTGCCACGTTTCAAGCGGCATGTTGCAGTTGGTTCCGGCAATCTCGGCCTTTCTGCCATATTCGTACACCGACCAGTAAAGCGGAGCTTTCTTGGCTGTCTCTGGAGTTGGTGTAGGAGTTACAGGATCGTCTGGGATATCTTCTGGAGTCCAACCTGTATTGAAGCTACCTCCATTTATCGAGTAATCGCTACATCCCATTATCATAAAAGATAACATTACTGCGACAATTGATAAAACTATCTTTTTCATATATGATTCAACTTATTATTATTTTTTTTCAAACTTAACCTTCATGTCAATGACATTGATGCTAATCTTGTAGTTACCAGCTTGTGAAGCCTCAACCTTCCACTTGTAGTCAGGACTTGGACCAAGTACTTGTAAATCTGTAGCAGAGAGCGGTGCAAGATCATTTGTAACATCCTTACTCAAAGGACGAAGCCAATCAATATTGAAACCCTTGTTTGGATCATTCTCCAATCCAAACTTCAGTTCGCCCTCTGTCAAGGTTGTTTCTATGACGAAAGTACCCTTGGCTGCATTTGCATCATACTCCAAAGGCAACAGGAACGGAAGGTTCCATCCATTAGAAGTGGCACTGCCCCAAATCCAGATATTCTTGATAGGGAGATCTGAAGGTACCTCTGCTTCTTTCTGCTTTTCAAAGGTAACAGTCATGTGATATGTATCAACTGTAACCTTATATTTACCCGCTTCGCCAGAAAGAACCTGCCACTTGGTATCAGGACTGTTTCTCTTAACGGCTCGTGAGTCAGTAATAGACTGGTTCTCAGATGCAGCCATAATAAAATCGCAGCTCCAATCACTTGGGGTATCCAATGGGAATTTCAACTCACCAGCAGAAAGTTGACCGATCCATGTAAACAGGAACTTATTGACAGGATCTTGTGTCATTTTCAAAGAAGCACCAATATTCCATCCTGCCGCACAAGCAGGACCAACCATATAAAGTTTGTCTATCTCTGGAGTAGGATAAGTAATTGTAGGTTGCTCGCCTGTTGAAAGATCTGCATTTACAACACAGAAACCGTCTTTTTCCACATGGAAAGTTAGAACAGCATCGCTCTTAGCATCTACTGCAATCTTGTAATCACCAGCCAACAATGCACCAGCATAACTGTACTTTGTTTCAGAAAGAACCTCTTCCATTAAAACACCCTCACCTTCTGTGGCATCAGCCTTGAATATGTAAAGATTACGCGGTTGAATCTCATAACCTGTCACATTGACCGTTGTTGTAGATATCTCAGGTTTCATGTAATGGTCTGCACCAGTTACTTCTGCGATAATCTCTCCTTCAACAACAGCAGTTGTACCAGTAGAAACACCCCACATCTTCAAATATGAATTAAGTTGCTTATGAGTGAAACTAACGGAATTCTGCCCCTCGGGAATATAAATTTTACTGATGGAGTTCTCAAAGTTGTTACCCTCGAGATCCATTTTGAAATAATAATTTATTTTAGTACCCTCACCACGGTCTTGAGCTTCGCCCCATGTAAAGGTAATAGCAGTCTCTTCGCCCTTATCCTGCTCAAGGGTCACCGATTCCTCAGAAGCAGCAAGGTGCATCTGATCGTCCACTCCAGGAATGGAGAACCGAATGTCATCACCACTACAGCTTGCCAAAAACAAAGGAATGGCGACAAGTATGAATAAAATGAATTTCTTCATGATAAATATCTTCTAAATAATGGTTTGTTATGTTTAATTCCAATATGGAGCCTGCTTCAACTTGGTATTTTTGTCAATCTCACTTTGATGAATAGGGAACCAATAGAATGCCTTTTTGTAAACACGAGTCTGATATACTGTACGCTTATAAAAACTTGCAGCATCACGTCCATAAGCATTCATTCCATAGAAAGGACCAGTAAGCACCTTCTCAGCTTCCTTCCAGCGTCGTAAATCATCATAGCGCAGTCCCTCACAATTAAGTTCTACACGACGCTCTGCATGAATCAGATTTCTCATCTCAGACTGATTATTGAGATTGACATGTATGTAGTTGTCATCTGTATTACCTGTGGTATACTGGCGAACACCTGCACGCTCACGAATCTTATTGAGGTATGTCAGGATTTCCTCATTGCCCGGATCACACTCATTGAGAGCCTCGGCATAGTTAAGGTAAGCCTCTCCCAAACGGTAAAGTATTCCTGGGCGATACTGATAACTACCTTGTTTTACATTATCCTTATAGCAAATTTTCTTTTTTGCGAAGTAACCGTTCTGAGGAGCATCATGAGTTCCGTTGTTGTCGGTTTCTGTTCCATTACCTCTGAACATATTATAAACACGATCTTCCTGATTGAAATAACCATTGTTGAAGTTTACGCAAATATAAAAACGAGGTTCACGATGGCAATACATATTGTAAGTACCCTTGCGGGTGATGGAACCTCCATTACAAATAGAGGCCCAGTCGGTATTGTCGCGCTGTTCGTCGGCATCAGAGAAACCTTCTTCTTTATAATTAGATGCAGGATCGGTAATAGGAAGACCATTCTCCATTGAGAACGCATCCACCAAAGACTGTGTTACACCCAGACCACCATTACCGCTGCTACGCAAAGGCGTTGCAAGCTTCTCATATTCAGAATAATCACATCCACCAGGACGAGCAAACAGAATTTCGGTATTACCCTCATCGAAACGCTTAAACATCATGTCCTGATATGACATAAACGGGTCTATCTTGCCATCTGACATTTTCACCTCATACAATTTATAACCAGCAGCCTCTGCCACTGTAATCAACTCCTTGCAGGCATCGGCAGCCTTTCTCCATTTGCTGGCATCGTAAGTCTGGCTTATGATGTTTTCTCCCTTGTCGTTCTTGTAGTTGGCATAGTCAGTATTACCATTAACCAATGGGCTTGCAGCATAGAGCAACATACGCGCCCTTACAGCCAGACACATAACACTGGTAGCACGGCCATACTTGCGAGCCTCTGTATATTTGGCAGGTAATATCTTAGAAGCTGCCTGCAATTCCTTATCACACCAATCAATTACTTGGTCATAAGGGGCCTGACCAATCATCAGATCACTCAAGTTGAAGTTGGATGGTGTGATTTCGTCAGGTGCAAAAGGAATACCACCGTATGTATTGGCAAGCAGAGCATAGTAATATGCCTTCATGAAGCGACATTCTGCTTTCATGTACTCCACCTCAGTTGGGGTTATGCCCTGTTCGTTCAAAGCATGTACATTTTGGATAAAGATGTTTGCCTCACGAATACGCTGTGGAAAATTGGCCCAGAAGTTGCCATCCCAGCTGCTGTTGGTAGTCCACTCACCCAAGATAAAAGGAATGACATTCCAACCTTCGAACTGGCGATAACGCTCTGACGGTGTCATGTCATCACCTAAAACCTCCCAACCCTCAGACTTCAAATAGCCAAGATATGGATCAGGAATTCCAGAATAGACATTGGCAAGCCAGCCCTCGGTACGGGTCTTGTCCTCAAAGACCATCTTCAGGTCAAGTTCGGTGTCACTCTCCTTGTCCAAATAATCAGAACAAGACGAGAATCCGAACATGCCTAATACCATTGTCACAATATATAATGTCTTTCTCATTGTTTTTGTCTTTTATTATTTATTACTAATCAAAAATTCAACTGGAACCCAAACATTACAGAGCGCATGGATGGATATTTTAGGCCATCTGCTGTATCAAGCTCAGGATCCCACAATTTGAACTTAGAAATATAGAACAAGTTATTACCACTAACAAAGAAGCGGATATTGTTGGAATAAATTGCCTTAGTAATGCTTCTTGGCAAAGTGTAACCCAGTTCTATTGACTTAAGTCGCAAGAAACTCATGTCTTTCTTCCACCATGTTGAGGCATAATTGTTATTGGGATTGGTGCTTTCCGACAAACGTGGCCAAAACACATCTTGCGACGGATTTTCCTCAGTCCAGCAATCCTTATAGTTTGCATAAACATTTCCCATAACTCCTTGACCACTTCCTGGAATAAAGTACTGAGTACCTCCTATGATACGATAGCTCTGTCCTGTACCCTGGAAGAAGAAACTAAAGTCAAAGTTCTTGTATTCAACATTACCACCAAAACCATAAACAATTCTTGGGGTCGTTGTTCCACCTATATATCCCTCATCCTTGGCATCGACAACGCCATCATCGTTCATATCGCGATATTTGATGTCACCAGGTCGAACTACAGAGCCTATATTTGGAGTAGGAATACCTGCCTTCAACTTACCATTTTCGAAATCATCGTCTGTATAGAGACGTTCTGCCTGAAGTCCCCAAAGTGTACCGATAGAACGACCGGTCAATGAACGATAAGTACCCTTTACAGACTCTGGTTCATCATACTCCTTGACTTCATTCTTGGCATAGGTGAAATTTGCTCTTAGAGCTACACGCAAATCCTTGCCAAACTTGTGATTCCAAGTAACAGTACCATCCACACCACTGTTGTCTACGACGCCATAGTTGGCATAGGGGTTACTCAAGAAACCTGCCTGTGTAGGAATAGTCTTACGCTGCATGAATATGTTGGTACGGTGCTCATAGAAGTAGTCAAACTGGAGATTAAACTCATTCCAAAGTCCCAACTCTATACCAACATTAGTCTTTGTAGAGGTTTCCCATGTCAAATTGTTAACACCTACCTCACCCTCAGAATATCCTTGACGCCAATAATCACCAGTATAACCAAAATGATAGCCAGAAGCTCCAGTGTTAATAGTGGTAATATAAGCGAAGCGGCGTCCTCCGATATCATCATTACCGACCTTACCTATAGAGCCTTTCAACTTCAAAAGAGTCAGCCAATCAGCACAGTTTCTCATAAACTTTTCCTCAGAAATAATCCAACCTAAGGCAAGAGATGGGAAGAAACCGAAGCGATGACCTTTGGCAAAATTCTCACTACCATTGTAACCGAAGTTGAACTCACCCACATAACGACGGTCAAATGTATAAGAAAGACGACCAGCTATACCTTGTGAACGCTTAGGCTGAATATCACCCCAATCGTAAGAACGCTGGTTATAAAGGAAGAGGGCATCTACGGCATGCTTCTTGGCAAAAGTATGATTATAGCCTAACGAGAACTCTAAGTAAGTACTGTTATTACCATAATTTGCATTGGAGCTATGGTCTAAGAACTCGCTACCATAAGAAAGTACACCATGAATCAGCTCACCCTCATCACCACGCGACTTAGCCACACCATAATAGGTTGGGGTCTTTCCACGAGTTACAAAGTTCTCGTTATAGGTGTCAAATGCAAAAGTTGCCTTGAACTTCAAACCAGGTGTAATCATTTTCAGGTTTTGTTCCAATTGGAAGAGAGATTCCAACTTACTTCTTGTTCCTCTATAATAGCCCTGCTGTGTACTCTCTGCCCAAGGATTGTGACGATTGGCACTGGCAATAGGGATAGTACCATCTGAATAAATGGCAGGATGTACAAATGGGGGGGTTTCGAATGCATGAGTAAACACTTCGTCGGTACCACTCTTCGACTTGCGCAAGTTCTGCAGATATCCACCCACATTAAAACGAAGCAAGGTGGTTTTTGTCAAATCGAGATCGACATTGGCACGCATATTAAAGCGTGTCAGTTTTGACCCTGTATCATAAGGCAAAGTATCATCAGTCTCCATAATGCCAGTCTCATGATAGACAGAAGCTGTCAATGAATACCTTAATATATTAGTTCCTCCAGAGACTGTCATGTTACCTCGGGTAGAAGTGGCATAGTCCTTAGTAATAGCATCTATCCAGTCTACATCAGGATAAAGATCTTTATCGTAACCAGTATATGTTTTCATGATCTGATCCTTGGTAAACATTCTCTTACTGGGATCAGAACATAAATTATTAAGTAACGTCATATATTCAGCTGCGCCGATGAATTCGGGCAATTTGGTCGGTTTCGTAATAGCCTGTTCAAATCTGAAGTCAATAGAAGGCTTAGCTACAGAGCCACGCTTGGTATTGATGATAATGACACCATTGGCACCACGTACACCATACATGGCACTTGCAGAAGCATCCTTCAATACCGAGAATGACTCGATTTCTGCTGGATCTATATCGTTCAAACTACGCTCTACACCATCTACCAACACTAATGGAGAACTACCGCCTGCACCAAAAGTTGAAATACCTCGAATCCAGAACTGCGAGTTGTCATAACCGGGTTCACCAGAAGGCTGATATGCGATAACACCAGCCAATTGACCAGCTAAGTTGTTACTCATTGAACGAGAAGAACCCATCTGGAGATTTCCCGGGTCAATTGTCTGAATAGAGCCAATGACCGAAAGCTTTTTCTGGTTACCATAACCTACGACAACAACCTCATCGGTACTTACCGCATCTTCTTTCAACTGGATATTAAAGTTAATATCAGATCCAACCTTTACCTCTTGAGGCTTAAAACCGAGATAGTTAAAAACTAAGACACTGTTCTTGTTAGGTACATCGATATAGAAGTGTCCATCCATATCGGTAATAGCAATAATCTTGGTTCCCTTAACAGTGACTGTGGCACCTATCAAAGGATTGTTCTCATTATCGACAACAGTACCACTTGCCTTAATGCCTTTTTGTTGCTGCTGAACAACATTAGGCAATGCCGCAGACATGGTAGTAACGCCAGCACCTACACCAGGCATCAGCAATAACGAGCATAAAAACGTCTGTCTTACATTCATGTTAATAAATAGGTTATAATTATTATTTTTAGATGTTAATATTTCATTTTTAGAAGAAGTTTAACCACTCTATTAAAAAAGTAGATTTTGGCTTTTACGGAAGCAAAGATAGAACTTTTATTAATAGGTTATAACGCCATTCACTAAAAATACAAATACAAAAACTTATATAAGCACTAATTATCAACGTGTTATAAAAACATGCACACCAGAAAAATACAAAGTATATACAATGGCTTTTAGGTGAAAATTAAAGATAATTTAATCAATTTTGACTACTCGTTCTTCAAAATCATCAGGAAAGAGCGAACGCAATCTTATACGTGAACGGTATGAATATACAGTTTGCCGAGAGCATCTCAAGAATGCTGCTATCTTCTCATTCTCACCAATACCAAGACGCATCAAGGCATAGATTCTCAATTCCGTATTCAATCTACCAGGTTTCTTTGGTTCTATCAACTCCTCTTGCTTCATCAAGCTATTGAAAGAAATAACAAAGTTAGGGAAAATTTTAAGGAAAATACGGTCAAAGTCTTCAAAGAACTCCTCTATCTCTTGTTCTACAAGCGCATTTGATTTAAGTTGCTTATAAAGTTCCTGAATTTTTCCCGCAACAGCAAGTTTATTGAGAGAACGGCGATAATCTTCCAACTTATCAATATAAGCCGAACATTTATTCATAAACTCCATGATATAGATGTTCTTGATCTTATTACTCTCAAAAAGTGAAAGATTCGTATCTTGCAAAGTTGCGTTAGTCTCATTCAATTTGCCATTAGCCAAAGAAAGCTGAGAATTCAGAGAATTCAACTGTAAATTCATATCATTCAGGCTCTTATTTGAAGTTTCTAAAGCACGACGAGCCTGCGCTATCTTCTTTAATTGCTTCCGTGTAAAATACATCATAAAGCAGAGCATTACAACCAATATACTTACTAAAGAAAAACCATAGAGAATATTCTTTTGCTCTGTTTTCTGCATCGACTCATAGGCCTTGTCGATAATCGGCAAGGCATCAGATATCTCAATGATACGAAGGCGTGCATTACAAAAAGTTGCATCCTCCATAGACTTTCGCATGTAGCGGTAAGCATGCTTCACATCTCCTTCTTCATAAAGCAAAGTAGCCAAACGACGCAAGGCTACATATTCTTTCACATTATTTTTCAAATCTGCTATAGCAGAAATAATCAGATATTGCTTTTCTTTATCTACCTCATTAATTTGGCGATAAATATCAGAAATGGAAAAAGCCACATAGCCCATATCACGATCTTCATAGGACAAATTCTTGAAAGAATCAAAAAGACAATGCAACGCATCAGTATATTTATTCTGACTGCAAAGAAACTCTGCCTTATCCCAATCAGACTGCTTATCCTTCATGTTTTTCAATGAATCCCGAAACATAATCCTTCTCCGCTCATTCTCCGTACGCTGATAAGCCGTAATGGAAGTTTCACGAAGACCTTCGTAAAGATTTCCATACAAACTAAAATAATACCTACGCATATCGGCAGACATCGGTTTATGTTCCAACCCAGACAAAATCTTATACGACTCCACATAATTGCCCGTCTTATTAAAAATGTCAGCAATATCCAATTCTGAATAGACACTATCCTCGTAATTATGAAGAATCTTGGCATAATACAACTTTCGATCAGCATAAGCATATGCAGAATCTAACTTAAAAGACTTGTATTTAGTAAACAAATCACGAGAAACAGCCAACTTGTCTTGCGCACTTTTTGCATGAACATACTTAATCTTAAGCATACCAACCTCTTGCTCATACTTTTTGGTATATTCCTTACTGGCGCTGATCACTTTATCCAAGTCATCAAGAGTCGGTTGCTTAGCTGTCGTAATTGTGTTCCCCCCCCCCATGCAACACAAGGTATGGAAAGACAAAAATATGAAGAATAAAGACTTTGTCATTATTTACAGGTTTAAAAGTATTAATGCCTGAAAGACATTTTTTCAAGCTTTTCTAAATCTTGCAACCAACTGCAGGAAACTCGGTATGAGAATGCACAAGGAGAATCCTACAGCATAATATACCGTCTTCTCGTCGCCATGGAAGAGATCGATAAGCTTGCCGTCGGTCTGAGGCAGAAGATTAGTAAGGATGTAAGCCATCGTGTTGTTGACCCAATGCAGCAGGATACCTGGCACAAGGCTACGGGTGCGATAGTACATCCATCCTAAGAGAAGCCCCATGAACAGGGCATTGACAAACTGGGCAGCATTACCATGCACAGCACCAAAAATGGCTGCCGAAATCATGATGGCAACCCAATGGTTGCGCTTGCTCATCATGCCCAGCAAGGTACGCAGGATAGCTCCACGGAAGACAACTTCCTCGGTCAATGGCGCCAATATGCCGACTGCCACATACCCCCAGGGCTCTCTGAGCAGTCCTTCAAATATACGTCCTGTGGACTCATCCATTTCCAGCCCGATATGCTCATATACAAACTCAAGAGGTATCATGGCACCCAAGGCGAATAAAGCAACCCAAAGAAGAGTGAGCCAAGGTCTACTCAACAGATAGTTGCGAGAGATGGGGGTCCACTGGGTCTTCAAGAAAACAACCAGCGTAATCACGCTACTGAACACCGAGGTAAGAGCAAGCAACACTGGGTTGTGACCCGAAAGCATGGCCGTTCGCACATCTGCCAGTTCCTCGTGCTGAACAAGAGTCCAGACAAACATTCCCAAGAATGAAACTATAAGCTGTACTACGACAAACACAATGCCATACAGCAGAATATCCATAACACCTTTCTTTACCTCTTTCATCGTTTATATCTGTTTATTTAAATTTGTTTCTATTCGTTTTCTTGATCTTTCTGCAACAGCGCCACAACGGTTTCCTCGTCTTCACGGAGTTGCTCTGCAAGTTCCTCTGGCGACTCGAACTTACGCTCGCCTCGAATGCGATGCAGGAAACTCACCAACAAGAGTTGCCCATAGATATCGCCATCAAAATGGAAGATATGGGTTTCTAATGTCGTCCGCTTCCCTCCAAAAGTAGGACGCATACCGATATTCATCATTCCCCACTTCATCTCCATCCCCTGCTCCAGCCTTACCTTGACGGCATAGACGCCAGGAGCAGGAATCATCTGAGAAAAATGAGAGATATCAAGATTGGCAGTAGGGAAGCCCAACTTACGCCCCTCGTGATAGCCATTCACCACTTTTCCTATAATCGTATAAGGATAACCTAAGCACAATCTGGCAAGAGCCACCTCGCCTTCTCGCAGAAAAGCACGAATGACAGACGAAGAAACATTGATTTCATCAAGTTGGAAAGCATCATTGCGCAATACCTCCATACCCATTTCTTGTCCGTAGCGCACATAGTCGTCGAAGGTTTCCTCACGACGACGACCGAAACGATGGTCGTAACCGATAAACAAAGATTTCACTCCCAACTGGTCACGAAGCACTTGGTGCATAAACTCCTTTGCCGAGAGCAAAGCCATCTCCTTATCGAAATGTAATACCACCACATTGTCTACCTCCGTCTTGGAAAGAAGAAGTAGCTTAGAGGCGAGCGTACTCAACATCTCTGGCTGATAGTCGCTCTGCAATACCTTGCGAGGATGCTCATCAAAAGTAATGATGGTAGACTCAAGCCCTTTACTTCGTGCTGCCTCTACTAACTTATGTATGAGATACTGATGTCCTCTATGCACACCATCAAAGAAACCTATGGTTGCCACACAAGGCTTCAAAGGTCCGATGTGGGTTCCATCTTTCAGTCGACATCCTTCATGAATCGTAAAATGTATTGTTCTCATCTTATTTCTCGACTCTTATTCTTCCTGATGACACATAGCTCGTTTTACGCCTCGATACAACTCGCCCACCCATAACACAAGCGAGGTAGAGCCTATAATCACAGCCCACTCCATAAGCGACAACGGCTGTGTGCGGAACATATCTCCACCAAAGGTAACAATCAGCCACTGACCTATCAAGATAAGCACGAGAACCAACTGCATGCCTTTATCGCTTAGGAAATGATGGAAGGCAGATCTGTTGCTGCCTAAGGATTTAGCATTAAAGAGATTCCAGAACTGCAACATCACAAATGTGGTAAAGAACCACGTCAGTTCATGCGTATCGACGCCACCCTTGCCTCGACGTTCGCAGTATACCAAGAAGGCAAACATCACAACAAAGAAGCTGATGCCGCAGAAAAGGATTCCTGCACCCATGCTGCGAGTGACAATAAAGTCGGAGGCCTTGCGAGGTTTCTCCTTCATCACTTCGTGAGAAGGTGGCAACGAGGCTAATGCCAAGGCAGCAAAGGTATCCATAATGAGGTTCACCCACAATATTTGGGTCACCGTAAGTGGCATTTCTGTACCTACGAGCGAACCTCCCAAGACAAGGAGTAAAGCTGCCACATTGACAACCAGTTGGAAGAAGAGGAAGCGCTGCAGGTTGCGATAGAGCGAACGCCCCCACATCACAGCATTGGCGATAGACTGGAACGAATCATCAAGCAAGGTCATATCAGAAGCCTCCTTGGCTACAGATGTTCCTGAGCCAAGTGACAATCCCACATGCGCATAGTGAAGAGCAGGTGCATCGTTGGTTCCATCGCCTGTCACAGCCACCACCTCGCCACGCTTCTGAAGCAGGGCTACCATTCGTTGCTTGTCGGTGGGACGCGCACGACTCATCACGCGGATGTTCTTAGCACGCTGATAGGCCTCTTCGTCTGAAAGGGCCTCCCACTGTTCGCCTGTTATCATCTGCTCCTCAAGAGGAGTCATCTCTCCATCTGCCCCGATATTCTTATTATCTTCCTCGAAAATACCTATCTGTTTGCCAATCTCGAAAGCTGTTGCTGCCGTATCGCCAGTTACCATCTTCACTTCTATCCCTGCCTTTCTGCACTCCTTTACTGCTGCTGGCACCTCTTGACGTAGGGGATCGGTGATGGCAACAATGGCCTGTAGGGTCATCATTTCAGCATCATCCTTCTGGTAGGCAAAGGCTAAAGTGCGCATCGCCTTACGCTGGAAGTCTGCAAGTTCATCTTGAGCCTTTTTCATCTCTCGCTCGTCTAAGTCGCACTTTGCCAACACGATTTCTGGTGCTCCCTTCACAAAGAGATACTGCGTGCCTTCTACAAGAACACGGGTAGACATATATTTTCGCTCTGTCGAGAATGGTTGCTGACTCATCACGGAGCACTGCTTGCGCAACTCAGCATAGTCACGCCCCTGTGCTTTAAGCCAAAGCAACAAAGCCGACTCGGTAGGATTGCCTATACCCCTGTCGTTGTCCAGTTCGGCTGTGGTGTTGACAGCAATAGCCAAGTCGAGCATCTGCTCGCTTCCCTGCTTAAGCAAGAGAGAATCTACTTGCATCTGGTTCTGTGTCAGCGTACCTGTCTTGTCGGTACAAATCACGGTGACAGCTCCCATTGTCTCACAAGCATGAAGCTTGCGCACGAGGTTGTTCGACTTAAGCATTCTTCGCATATTGAGAGCCAAAGAGAGTGTGACTGCCATAGGCAAGCCCTCTGGCACTGCCATCACAATGAGCGTTACCGCCATCATGAAATACCCCAACACGAGGTCGGCCATATATAGGTAATCCTTGCCTCCCCATACAGGATTGGTTAAAATATCGTGACCAAGAAACAGCACAAATGCAGCTACAGAGACGATAGATCCCACCTTGGATATCACGGCAGCCAACTTGTCAAGCTGCACATAGAGAGGTGTCTTCACTGCCGTCTGCTCTGTCGACTTGGCAGCCACCTTACCTATTTCTGTTGCATCGCCTACAGCTGTCACCTGCATCTCGCCACGTCCATTCATCACCATCGTAGACCGCAACACCACATTGCGGGCATAAGCTCCATCGCCATCGGCATCAAGCGATTTTTCTGTCATGGGTTCACCCGTTAATGCCGACTCATTCATTTGCAAATCGACACAGAAGAGAAGTACGCCATCGGCAGGAACCTCATCGCCTACCTCTATCAAGACTATATCACCTACTACCACATCACGACGTGGTATTTCTATCACCTTTCCGTTGCGACGCACCTTGACGGGTTGCTCCTCGCTAAGGGCTGTTAGAATATTAAACTTCTTTGCTGCATCACGTTCAAAATAAAATCCCACTGTAGTGGCCAAAAACACAGCTATAAAGATACCTATTGTCTCCATAAAGTTATGCTCTATGAAGGCCAAAACCAAAGATATCAAAGCTGCTACAAGAAGTATTTGGATGATAGGGTCACGATACTTATCCAAATACATTTTCCATAATGATATACGACGAGGAGGTGTAAGAACATTATACCCACACCTCTTTCTACTTCGTTCTACTTGTTCGTCGGAAAGACCTGAATTACGATTTATTTCTTTTTCCATTTGCCATAAAGCACAATCTGTGCTATATTATAAGATGATGGTGCAAAGATACGGCAAAATTCTGATTAATCGAAAAAAATGCCCAAAATATTTGGTTATTTAGCAAAAAGCTATTACCTTTGCAGCCGAATTGCAAAATTCACGGACTTGTAGCTCAGTTGGTTAGAGCAACAGACTCATAATCTGGAGGTCCCAGGTTCAAGCCCTGGCTGGTCCACGCTTCTATTACAGCGACTTACGCTTCGGCGTAGGCCGCTGTTTTTTGTTTTATGAGAAATATGATCATGAAAGATTTACGCAGAAAACAAGTAGTATCCATCCAATACTACAACTCACCTTGTGGCGAAATCATCTTGGCATCGGCAGGCGACTGTCTATGCCTGTGCGATTGGAACAAAATGCCATGTGCCGAACGCAACAAGCGCCGGCTCATGCGACTGCTGAATGCAGAATGCATCATTGCCCCCTCTGCCGTCCTGGAAGAAACAAAGAAAGAACTTGATGAGTATTTCGCTGGCAAACGCCATACATTCGAGATTCCCTTACATCCCGTTGGTACCGACTTCCAAAAACAAGTATGGCAAGCCTTACTTGAAATTCCGTATGGAGAAACGAGAACTTACAAAGAGATTGCACAAAAGGTGAACAATCTCAAGGGTATAAGAGCTGTGGCACAAGCCATCGGTGCCAATGGCATCAGCATCCTCATTCCCTGTCATCGTGTCATTGGCACCAACAGTTCCTTGACAGGATACGCAGGAGGCATTGAAGCAAAAAGATTACTGCTGAATACCGAATGCCAAAATACACCTTATGTCAGAACCAACAACTCAACTTCTATAACTTCTGAATCCAGCGAAAGATGAGTAAACTTATTAACTCCATTTCCCCATTTGAGAAAGCCAAGTTGGGCATATTACTTCCCATTGTCGTACAATTGCTTCTTGAAAGGCACTATTGTGCCCCTCGCAGGGCACTATTGTGCCATAAGTAGGCACTTTTATTGCATCAGTATTTATAATAATAGCATCAGTAATTATAAAAATGGATTACGCAAAAACCCTTCACCCTTCATCTGCACGCGTGAAATGCCGATAAACACAGGGGATTCCAAGGGAAAGATGAAGGGTGAAGGGTTTTTGCATGATTCCTTTTTTTAAAAAAACTTTGATTCACTTTTCGAGCAAGATATCCAGTCGGTTACAGACCTGAGAGTAAACATGGAAAGCTAACTAATACCTAAAACGTACAACGAACAAGGAATAATGTGATGACAAAGCAGAAAGCGTATGGAATTTTGTGATTTTCAGTCCGAATTCCTTTGGAATTTTGTGATAAAGTTGTATATTTGCACTCAAATAAAGACTATAAGCATATTGATTATGAAGCTTTTGCGCAGAAAGATTGATAATTATCTCAAGGAATGGA
>USOQ01000005.1 GCA_900556395.1 Candidatus Segatella caccae
TTCAAGGTAACAATCTATGAGGATGACAATTTCAATGGCAAAAGTAAGTCATACATAGCCTCTGAGAGTTTCGTTGGTGCAGAATGGAATGATAAGATGTCTTCGTTGACGGTTGAGGCATACCACGAGTTACAAGTAACCTATCAGATTGGTGACGCCCAAGCCATCACTTCTGAAGTCGGTACTGAAGGCAGTCTTGCCACACTTCTTGGAGACAACGCCATGAAAGTCACACATCTCAGCGTGAAAGGCTATCTTAATAAAGATGACATCGGTGCTGAAGAAGATGGCAAGAAAAGAAGATAACGGCAGTCTGAAATCGCTCGATCTTTCGGAAGCTACTTTCACGGAGACAGGCAAGGTAGTGCCCGACAAAATCTTCGAGAGCTGTAAGAATCTGCAGAAAGTAGACCTCAGCGGCATGACCGAGATAGGACAGTATGCGTTCAAAGACAGCGCTCTTACCGAAATTTCTATCCCTGCCTCTGTCACCAAAATCGAAAAAGGCGCCTTTGCCGGCAATTCTAAGGTGACAAAGGTTACCGTGTACGGTGGTGCACAGATCGACGCTCGGAGTTATGATGGCGAAGACGGCATCTTCTCTGGAATGGATCCCAACAAGGTGCAAGTCGTCTTTGAGGGCGACGCCGAAGCTAACTACAGGCGTTATCGCGACAATATCGTCGTTGATGATGTAGATATGGGTAAGAATGCCTTTATGTATCTTCTCACCAAGACGCTCGACGAGAATGCTACCGACTATGATGTCGTAGCCCAGCGCCATGCCGACGTCCGCCTCAAACGCACATTTAAGCCAGGTTGGAATACGCTCGTGCTGCCTTTCGGTGCTCGCAATATAGGAGATTGGAGAGTTGATGCTGCGGAGATTTTCCAGAAAGCCCTCAATGTAGCTAATGATAAAGTTAATGTATCTACCATTAATGATACCCCGGGTTTTATGATTGCTGCCTATCGTGGTTTGGCAAAGAATGAGGCACAGCCCGACAACAGTACCTTCTATTTCCTGCAATACGCCAACTACAAAGAAGATCCGCTCGATGAGTGTGAGCCTCTCCTCATCAAAATGAGGCAGGAAGACATCAAAAAAGCCAATGGAGTCTATACTTTCAAGGATGTCGAACTCAATTACGATGGCGACAACAACACAACATACACAGCAAATGAAGTGATAGCTCGTATGGGAAAGAAGGAGGATGGCAAATATTTCGACGGTCACTATGATATCGACGCCAACGACAAGTTCAAGAAGTGCAGCTACGATGAATTCTATTTCACAGGAACGCTGTATAAACAGGACACGGATGGAAACTCAGGTTTCATCGCTCCTGGCGACTACATCATTCAGAACAATAACTTCGTGAAGTGTATTGCAGGCAAGAAGTACGGACTCAAGGGATTTCGTGGTTATTTCAAGCAGAAGCCATTAAGTACATTATCTGCCAAGGGCAATATCGGCATCAGTCTCGTCGACCGCAATGGCGTAGTTTCTTCCATTCATCAGGTGGACGGAGCATCGCTCACGCCAGCATCTGTTGCTCCTGTCGCAGTCTACAACCTCAGTGGCCAGCAGGTTGGCAATTCTCTTTCTACTCTTGCCAAGGGCGTTTACATCGTTAATGGCAAGAAATTCGTTAAAAAGTAAATCATTGCAATCATGAAGAAAAAATATCAACAACCTCTCATAAAAGTTCAAATTGTAGAAGGTGAACCTCTGTTGAATGACGGCTCCGTAGTCAAGTACAAAGGCGAACCGTCGGGCACGTTGGGTTCCGACATCACTACTGGCGGTACGGAAGGTGAAGACGGCACTGTGTGGGGCGATGCTAAGCCTTATAACCCCTGGACAACTTGGGATTAAGACTTACTTATTATAAAGGAAATGCGGGATTGAGTTGATTGCTCAATCCCGCATTTATCATTGCTCCACCATCTGCTGCAACTCACTGAGGGAGGTTGCCACTTCGATGTAGTCGTGCCAGTTGCCACGAATCATACCCTGCGAAGCCATGTCGTCGAGGAGGGCGATGGTGGAGTTCCAGAAGCCCTTCATGTTGTAGAGAACAACCTTCTTGCTGTGATAGCCAATGGTGTGGGAGGCTGCCACAGTGAAGATTTCGTCGAGAGTGCCGATGCCGCCAGGGAGCGCCACGACGATGTCGCTCTGAGAGAGCAACAGGTCTTTGCGGTCGCTGAGATTGTCGCAAGGAATCTCTACATCGAGGTCGGGAAAGGTTTTACCACCTCGCTCTACAATGGTGGGAACTACGCCTATGGCTCTGCCGCCATGCGCCTTGACTGCCTTGCCGATGGTGTTCATCAGGCCGATGTTGCAGCCACCGAATACTAAGTCGTGTCCGTGCTCTGCCATCCACTTGCCCATTTCCTCGGTAAGGCGGAAGTAGTCGCTGTCGATATGGGCGTTTGCTGAACAGAATACTGCTATTTTCATTGTTGTGATGGGTTTTATTATGTTCTTGTATGGGGTTGTCGCCACAAAGATAAACAAAAAGATTGGAATAGTTTTCTTGTTTTACCAATTATTTCTTACTTTTGCAAGGACTAAAACAAAATCTACTTTCTCTTATATGTATAAAAACAGAGTATTGCATTTCCTTTTGTTGCTGTCTTGCTGTATGTGGGGCAGTATAGGTAAGGCTACACTGCAGAATGCAGGTAACTGGAAACATACCCATCCCATATCCGTGGAGCGAAGACTCAACGAACTGGATGGGTTGTCGCATCATCACGCCACGAGCCTGGTGCAAGACAAGAATGGCATGATATGGGTGGCAACATGGAACGGACTGAGCCGATACGACGGCTATCGCTTCGTATCCTTCAAGCCGAAGCCCGGAGATGGATGCTCGATGGACGTGAACCGCATCAAGGACATCCGTATTCGGGATCTTTATATATATTGTAATGTAGAGGGATGCTGTTTTATCTTTGATATCCGCACGGGGCGGTTTGATGACAGTCATCTCTCCTGGCCACTGGCGTTACAGAGATGGAGATTACCAAAACATGGACTCAGAAGGCTGAAGACTGCTGATGGAGTAGAGTGGACAGTAGACTCGTTGGGCGTGACGATGAGTTACCGAAAACCTTGCTATGCCACGCGGTTGTTGTGGCAACCAGGATGCCAGGTGAGGGCATTGCTACGTGACCATGAGGGTCGCATTTGGGTGTGCTCGCGCGATGATTCTTCGGTTAGAATATATGATAGCAACCTAAAGTTACTGGGATTTTTGGGTGCTGATGGACGACTGCATGGCGAGGAGACGGCGTTCAGATCGGCTGTGTATGGAATGTTTCAGGATGAGGACGGCAGTATGTGGCTGGGATGTAAGCCAGGTGGACTGTTGCACCTAAAACCCCATGTTGATGGTAGCTACACCATCAGTCGTGTGGCTCTTTATGGTCGTGATAGAAGAAATGCCAATGAAGTTTATTCGATACAGAAAGACCGTTGGGGCAGACTGTGGGTTGCCACGATGGATCAAGGTTTATTCTGCATGCCCTGTCCGTCAAGGAGCATGAGGAGTCTACCCATTGTTATCGCTCCCGAAGATAAGACCAATAAGTACATCTCGGTGCGCAAGGTGTATATCAATCATCATGGCGAACTACTGGCGGGTACGTCGCGTGGACTGTTCGCCACACGTCTGACAGCTGCCAATCCTGCCTCACTGAGATTCAATCGATATGAGCGTGAAGGTGAGAAAAATGGCAGCCTGAGTTGCTCTTCCATCATGTTTATGGCAGAGGATAGAGCTAACAGACTCTATGTCTGCACCGAGGGAAGTGGACTTAACATGGTGGAGCCTAATGTGCTAATGACAGGAGACGACGTGGTGTTTAGTCACTTTGACAGGCGCGATATGCCCGAGGACTTCCTGTTATCGGCTTTTGAGTATGGACGTTATATGTGGTTTGTTGGCACCAATGACCTGACGGGTGTAGACATGGAGCGTGGGCTCAACCTGTACTTCAATCACAATACATGGACCGACGAACTGATATTCTCGGATGCGACACCGCTAAGATGGAAGGGCGGTAAATGGCTCATGGGACTGATGGATGGGCTTGTGCTCATGGATATGGACCGACTGACGATGAGGACGAAGGCCCCTCGCATCGTGCTGACGAGGGTATCCGTGGAGGAGGGCGATATGCTGGAGGCTGTAAGCGAGCACGACACCATCTGCTTGGACGAGACGCAACGTAACGTGAAGATAGAGTTTGCTGCCATTGACTATGCCAACACCCAGTCGATAAGCTATAGATTCCTGTTGGACGACGGTGTATGTCACACCTTAGAGAACAGCCACACGGTGACGCTGCTCAACCTTTCGCCCGGTACGCACACGTTGCGGGTGGAGTCGAAACTGCCCACAGGACAATGGGGGGGCAATGTGAAAGTGGTGACAATCTTCGTGAAACCAACCATCTGGCAGACTACTACCGCCAAGGTGCTGTATGTGCTGCTGGCGCTGTTGTTTGTCTATGCCGTGGTGTATGTCACGAGAACAATCCGTTCGTCGCGTCGCAAGCAGAGAGAAATGTTGAGTCAATATCTCGATTCGTTGGAAAAATTTGACAAGGAAAAACGTCTTGTGCTTGCTGCTAATGCTGTAGGTGAAGAGACTGGTGAGGAGGACGTGGTTAGCAAGAAAGGCGATGGCGATACTGGTGATAGCAAGGTGCTGGCACAATCTGACAGACAGTTATCCTGCGATAAGAGCCTGAGCGAGGAAGACCAACACTTCATGCAATGTATTGTGGAACTTGTGGAACAGCACATTGATGACTCTGACTTGAGCGTTACGGAACTGGCCTGCATGATGGGCATCAGCAAGTCAGGACTAAACCGCAAGCTGAAGAGTTTGTTGGGTGTGGCGCCCAAGGAGTTTGTCAACAAGGCGCGCATGAATCGAGCAGTGGCGCTACTGCTTAACAGCAACCTATCGGTGAAGGATATTGCCTATCGCTGCGGTTTCTGCGACCAAAACTACTTTGGCAAGTGTTTCAAGGCTGCTATGGGCATCAGTCCGTCGGAATATAGGCAGAAAAACGGGCTTTGAAACGTTTTTACCGAACTTTTGGGAGTTTTTTACCATTCATGATAGGGGTTTTTTGCTACTTTTGCCCCTGACAATCTACTTCATTTTTAAAACTAATAATTAAACCTATGAAAAAAGTAGCGATTATTTTTATGAAGAAGTGTTCAGTACTATTGCTGATGCTTCTTTTCCCGTTAGGAGTGCTGGCACAAAGCGTCACCGTTAGCGGGCAAGTGACTGACGAGGCTGGTGAACCTATCATTGGCGCAAGCGTGAGGATTCCTGGCACATCGGTGGGAGTGGTGACCGATATGGACGGCAATTACTCTATCTCTGTTCCGAAAGGAAAACAACTCGAAATTACTTATGTGGGATATAAGAAGGAAGTCGTAGTAGCCAAGGAAGGCAAGATGACTATCCAGCTCAAGGAAGATGCCAACATGCTTAACGAAGTGGTGGCTATCGGATACGGAACCGTAAAGCGCAAGGACGTGACGGGTTCGGTTTCTTCGGTAGGCAACACCGAACTCGTGTCGGTGCCTGTGGCTTCGCCTGTTGAGGCCATGCAGGGTAAGCTGGCAGGTGTGCGCGTCACTATGCCTGAGGGAAACCCTGATGCCGAGGTCATCATCCGCGTGCGTGGTGGTGGTTCTATCACACGCGACAACACACCTCTTTATATTGTAGATGGTTTTCCTGTCAATAGCATCTCGGATATTCCTACCAGCGACATCGAGAGCATCGACGTGTTGAAGGATGCTTCTTCTACCGCTATTTATGGTAGTCGTGGTTCTAATGGTATCGTGCTTGTTACTACCAAGAGCGGTAAGGCTGGCAAGGTGACAGTAAACTACAATGCCTACGTGGGCTTCAAGAAGGCAGAGGACAAGGTTGATGTGCTGGGACTGGAAGACTATCTGAAGTGGCAGTACGAATTGTCGAGCCTCTCTACTGGTGCCAATGCTGGCAAATACCAGCAGGTACTCGGTGGATGGGACAATATACCTAATATCATGAACTCGATGAAGACTACCGACTGGCAGGACGAGGTGTACGGACGCACCGGTAACGTCTTCAGCCATAATGTCAACATCTCGGGCGGTTCGGAGAAGCTGCGCTTCACGGCTGGATACAACTACATGAAGGAGAAAGCCATCCTGCTCACCTCTGACTTCTATCGCAGCAACCTGAACTTCAAGCTCAACTATGAACCCAACAAGAAGACCAAGCTCGAGTTCTCTACCCGTTACTCACGCACCAAGGTGAATGGCGACGGACAGAGCGACGCTACCGGCGACCAGAACTCTGTGCCTTCAGGCTCTTTCGGCCGTATCCGCCATGCTGTGGTACAGTCGCCTCTGACGGGCTCAGGAAGCCTTCTCTTCGATGAGAGCAACATCGACGACGGACTGGAAGACCCAATCACAGCCCTCAACGACAACTACAAGAAACGTGTTCGTGAGAACTTTAACATGAATGGTGCTTTCACTTGGAAGATATTGCCAGAACTGACTTTCCGCACAGATGTGGGCCTTGATATCTACAACAACGACTTCCGTTACTTCTTCGGCTCTACTACCTATGAGTCGCAGAACAATGCCTTGGCAGAATACAAGAACATGCCACTCACCAATCGTACTCAGGTGAACCGTCGCACTGTGCGCAACTCCAACACTCTGCAGTACGACTTCTCGAAGATCCTGCCAAAGATTCATAGCCTGAATCTCATGGTAGGACAGGAGAGTATCGTAAGCCGCGAGACTCTGACATCGACACGCGTCGAAGGTTTCCCATCTTTCTATGATGCCAGCATGGCTTTCCATCTCTCAGCACAGGGAACTCCTACACGCGCCAACGAGTTCTATTATCCTGACGACAAGATGGTATCGTTCTTCGGACGTGCCAACTATAGTCTGCTCGACCGCTATCTGCTCACTGCCACTCTGCGTGCCGATGGTTCAAGCAAGTTCTCTAAGGACAACCGCTGGGGCTACTTCCCATCAGTGGCAGCCGGATGGCGCATTATCGAGGAGCCTTGGATGAAGTCGACACAAGACTGGCTGAGCAACTTGAAGTTGCGCTTGAGCTATGGTGTGTCAGGTAACAATAATATTCCTTCAGGACAGACCAGCCGTACCTATTCTATTAAGGAGAGCTCTTGGCTGCACTTGCAGAACTCATGGCTCACCACGGGTAACGCAATGAGCAACCCCGACCTGAAGTGGGAAACAACACACTCGCTCAACTTGGGTATTGACTTCGGTTTCTTCAACAACAAGCTCAATGGTTCTTTTGAGGTGTATAAGAATAATGTGAAAGACCTGCTCATGGAGATGCAGATCACGGGTAGTGGCTACAATACCCAGTATCAGAACGTGGGCGAGACCAAGAACTCTGGTTTCGAGTTGACATTGAACTACGATGCCATCAACACCAAGAACTACGGTCTGAACTTCTCGTTCACACTCGGTCATAATACCAACGAGGTAGTGAGCCTCGGAAGCATGGACTCATACTCTAAGCCTTCTTACTGGGCAAGTACAGAAATTGGCTCCGACTACTTGGTGAAGCCAGGAAAGCCTGTAGGAACCATCGTTGGCTACAAGTTGGCAGGAACAGGACGTTACGAGGTGGACGACTTCGAGGGTTACGATGCTGCCGCTGGTAAGTGGAAACTGAAGAAAGGTGTGGCTGATGCCAGCGGTATTGTGGGCACAGTACGCCCTGGTACCATGAAACTCCTCGACAAGGACGGTTCAGGAACCATCAACGATGACGACAAGTTCGAGATCGGCGACGCCAACGCTTGGGCAGTAGGTGGTTTCTCTATCGGTGCACGTGCCTACGGATTCGACTTCAACGCCGACTTCTCTTACAGCATCGGCAACGATGTTTACAACGCTGACAAGATAGACCAGACCTCTACACGTGGCGGTATCTGGCGCAACCTCAACACCACGATGGCAAGCGGCAAGCGCTGGACCAACGTAGACGAGAACGGCAACTTCATCAACGATGCAGCCAAGCTCGCCGAGATGAACAAGAACACCACGATGTGGTCGCCTTACACAACAAAGGCTGTGCTCACCGACTGGGCTATCGAGGACGGATCATTCCTCCGCCTCTCTACATTTACCTTGGGCTACACACTGCCTAAGACATGGATGCAGAAAATCTATGTTCAGAACCTGCGTCTGTACTTTACCGCTTCAAATCTTTTCTGTATCACTGGTTATAGTGGTATGGATCCAGAGGTGGACTGCTGCCGCAACGTGCTGGTTTGTCCAGGCGTAGACTACTCGGCTTATCCAAGAAGCCGCCAGTTCATCTTCGGTCTTAATCTTACATTCTAAAAAACACTTAAAGGAAACATCGTTATGAAAATAAAATATGTATTTACAGCCCTGTTGGCTGGCGCTACACTCATGTCGTGCAACGACTATTTAGACGTAGAAAGCGAGTCACAATACAACGACAAGGTGGTGTTCTCTAACACCCCGCTTGCCGAGAATACGGTCATCAGCATCTACAGCTGGTTTGCCGCCACCAATTCTCACCGTGCGCGCTACATGCCTTACTATGGTATGAATACCGATGCCGAGTGCTACTTCGACATGGCGCAGCCTTCGTCGGACAACAAGACCTCGCTCTGCACTTACAGCGCCTTCTCTGCCAACAACTGGATGGCTTCTGGAAAAGACCCTAACGCCTTCACAGGCTTCTTCAACGGCATTGAGGCTGCCAACTGCTGCATCGAGGGAATACGTGCCTATGGCAATCCTGAGAGCAATGCCGACATGGCTTATCTCCTGGGCGAGTCGCTCACCCTGCGTGCGCAGTACTACTATGACCTCATTCGTGCCTGGGGCGACGTGCCTGCCCGATTCACATCGGTGAAGCAGAGCACCATCTACCTTCCCAAGTCAGACCGCGACGTCATCTACAAGCAGATTATTGCCGACCTGAAAGAGGCAGCAGGCTATCTGCCATGGCCAGGAAAGGCTGAGCGCACCAAGACGACAGAGCGAGTGAACAAGGCCTATGCCTTGGGTCTGCGTGCACGCCTCATCCTCATGGCCGAGGGTTACAGCCAGCGTCCTACATCGCTCGACAATCCTACTACTTATGAGGTGCGCCGCAGCAACGATCCTGAGCTTACCAGCACAGCCCTGCTGCAGGAGGCTTACGACGACCTGAAACTCGTCATCAGAGAGAGTGGACTCGCACTCGACGCAACTTACGAGCAGTTCTGGAACGACCTCGCTACTGACGTCATCACCATCGAAGGCTCACACAAAGAGTCTATCTTCGAGATTCCTTTCAACGACGGACGTGGCCGCTTCTTCTACCACTTTGGTGTTTACCACAAGTCGAAGAGCCCACACTTGACCAAGACCAACTATGGCGGACAGAACATTCCTGCTCCTACACTCTACTATGAGTACGACAATGCTGACCAGCGCCGCGACGTGAACTGCGTGCCTTACAAGTACGACAACGGCTACACAATGGCCAAGTTGGGTGACAACGATGCCTCTGCACCAAGCTTCAACTTCGGCAAGTACGACTATGAGCGCATGACACGCCAGGTGAGTTCCAACGACGACGGTGTGAACCTGCCCGTGCTCCGCTATGCTGACATCCTGTTGATGGCAGCTGAGATTGCCAACGAGCTGGAAGGTCCTGATGCAGCCAAGCCTTACCTCAAGGAGGTTCGCAACCGCGCCTTTGCCGTAGCCGACCGCCCTGCAAACGTAGAGGCTTATGTCAACGCCATCAGCTCGAAGGCCGACATGCTGAAGGCCATTCAGAAGGAGCGTCTCCTTGAGTTCCCCGGCGAGATGTTGCGCAAGCAAGACCTCATTCGCTGGAATATGCTCGGTACTGCCGTGAAACAGACCGTGAACGACATGAGAGCGTTGCGCGATCGTACTGGCAAATATGCTGATGTGCCTACTGAGGTGTACACTCGCACGGTTAATGGTAAGTTGGAATACTATGGTTTGGCAAAGGGAGAGACTGCTACTCCTACAGGCGAAGGTTGGACAAAACTTAACTACGACTTCGTTACAGCAACGGTGAAAGATAATATGCTTACCAACTATTATGCCAACGACCCAGACTCTCGTCAGTACTGGCCAATATTCGACTCTGACATCAACGCTTCTAACAATGCATTGATCAATAACTATGGTTATTAAAAAGGAGTTTGAGAAATGATAGTAGATAGGGGAAGATAGAAGAAGTACAAATGCTTTATAGCTTTAAAAAAATGATGATGCGAAGAGAATGAAATGTTATTTTGATTCTTGAACATGAAGACTTTATTTAAAAATATGAAGCAATGAGACGATTGTCTATAAACTTCTCTCTTATCTTCTCCTTATTTCACTTATATGGATTTTACGGTAGATTTTTAGTTATATATTAAAACTATTACAAGTCTCTCTGCCTCGCGAGATGCGGGGAGGCTATTTTTATAAAAACTAATCGCGTAACTTCGATTAACTATTGCATAAATAGTGTTTTCGCAACAACATCTTCAATCATAACCTCTTAAACCAACGAAGCCTCATGAAGACAACAATATGTTCCATCTTGTGCTGGTTAGTCTTTTCTACAGTCCTTATGGCACAAGACGCTCCTCTCGATTTTTCGAGGAGAGTAGCAGATTATCTGCTGTCACATCATAACCATCATTTGTCGAAGGCGCAGGATGGACACTCACACATCGATAGCTATTATCAAGAATGGCGTTACGTGAACGGTGTGCTTGGCGTGGCTATGCTGCATCTTGCTGATGTGACCCAGGAAAACAAGTATGAGCGTTTCGTCAAGGAAAACTTTGATTTTTATTTTAATCCCGACATTCAACAGCGACTCAGGAAAGAATATGAAGCGGGCGTGCGTGACAATGCGTGGCGCAGATTCTTCTCTATGTCGAGTCTCGACGATTGTGGGGCAATGGGTGCAGCTCTTTCCGAACTGGCTCGACGATATAAAGACGAGCGTTACGAGAAATATCTCGGCCAAATAAGTCATTACATACTTCATCAACAGGAACGCATCCCCGAGCTTGGCATTTATTGTCGAGGAATGTATGGAGAACGCACGTTATGGCTCGATGATCTCTATATGTGTACTTCCTTCTTGGCTCATCAGGGGAGCCGTAAGGGAGCTTCACCTGATTTGTTGCAACGGGCTGCCGAACAAGTGCTTCTTTTCGATAGTCTCCTCTTCGATAAGGACAAGCACCTATATTGGCATTGTTTCTATTATGATAGCACACATTCTCACGGAACAGCCCACTGGGGGAGAGCTAATGGATGGGCGTTCTTGGCACAGGCTCTATTGCTTGATTGCATGCCCGAGGAGCATCCACTGCGCAATCGGCTGCTTAAGTTATTCAGGAAAAGGATAGAGAATATCATTGCTTATCAGGATGCACAGGGCATGTGGCATCAGTTGCTCGATAAGCCAGATTCTTATCCTGAAACATCTTGTACTGCTATGTTTGTTATAGCGATAGCACGTGGGGTGAATAGAGGATGGCTTGATAGCTCCTTTGTCTCTGTGGCGCAGCAGGGATGGAAGGCTATCTGCAGTCAGATAACCCCTGAAGGACAGGTGAAGAATGTGTGCATGGGAACAGGCATCAGCCGCGACTTGCCTTTCTATTACAACCGACCGGCTCCGCTCAACGATGCCCACGGACTGGGAGCCGTGGTGCAGGCAGGAATAGAAATCAATAACGTAATAACAAAAACAACAGAATAGATATGAAAAACTTAAAGCTAAAACTCACATTCCTGTCGCTGTGCGCCTTTGCTACAGCGGCTCATGCACAGCAAGTGAAAGGAAATAGTGTCCTCTACACATCGTCACAAGGCAATATGCGCATCGAAATGTGTTCGGAAAGCATGTTCCGCGTGACGAAGGTGCCTGCACAGCAGATGCCTGATAATGAGAAGTGGATGGTGGTCAACTACAACTTCCCACAGGTGGATTTCAGCGTGGATGGTAAACAGATAAAGACCAGTAAGCTGCAGGTAAGCATTCAGGAAGCTCCTTGGCGCATACAGGTGGCTGATGCTTCGGGAAAGGTGCTCTACGAGGAGTTGACATCGGGCTGCAAGGACAGCATATATAATGAGGTGAAGATGAATCCTGATGAGCACTTCTTCGGTTTTGGCGAGCGTATGGATCGTATCGACCAGCGTGGACAGCGTGTGCATCTCAACATTGAGTTAGGACGTGGTCCGAAGCCTGCCGTAGGAGGTAAGGACATCTTGAAAGCCAACTATTGTCCGGTACCTTTGATGCTCAGCAACAAGGGCTATGCCGTGTTCTTCCATACTGCTGTGCCCAACGACTGGGACATGGGATGGACACACCATGACAAGTATAGTTTCTCGGCACCTGGTGGCGACAACGACTATTATTTCATCTATGGTGAGCAACTGGAAAATCTTATTAGTAGTTACCAACAACTTACGGGTGTAGCACCACTCATGCCACGTGCTGCCTATGGTCTGCACATCGGCTCGTACAGCGGTGGAACATGGCATCATGAGAGTAAGGCCAACGATACGTATGTGGTCAATCTTATCGACCGACTGCGCCAGGAAAAGATTCCATTCGACATGATGTGGCTCGACTCCACTTGGCGACTTTTCGCTAAGTTGGGCAATGGAGGTTGCACCTTCGAGTTCCAGGATCAGTTTAAAGACCCCAAAGGCATGATCGATCATGCTTATAAGAATCATGTGGCGATGTTTGGTCTGCACATCCGTTCATTGGTAGACAACGGCAAACGTAATAATCTGCTTACCACAGCACAGAAGAAGGGACTCACCATACAGGACGGTGGTACCAATGCTATCATCAACTTCTTCGACGATAAGGCTGTGGACTGGTGGTGGAAGAATGCTGCCAAGAAAGTGACCGACCTGGGAGCCAAGTTCTTCAAGACTGATGTAGGAAGCGCACTGCACTACGACAATGCCACCATCGAACAGCAAGCTGCCCACAACCTCTTCCCCATAGCCTATGCCAAGGCACCCTATGAGAACTTTGCCAAACTCAATGCACAACGTGGCTTCGACCATACCCGCGAGGGGTATGCTGGCATTCAGCGTTATCCTTTCATCTGGGCTGGCGACTGGGGGTCGGAGTGGCAATGGTTTGAACCTATCATCCGCGGTGGTATTAATATAGGACTCTCTGGTGTCGGCTATTGGAGCCACTGTATGGGTGGCTTCGAACAGTATTCTGCCTACGACACCGACCTCTATCTGCGCTGGGTGCAGATGGGAATGTTCTCACCGGTATCTATCCTCTTTGGCATGGATCATCCTCGTTATCATGCACCATGGACCTATGGTGAGGAGGCGCAGAAAATATTCATTCAGTATGACTCGCTACGTTATGCGCTCCTGCCTTACATCTACACCAGCGCTTGGGATATGTACAAGACCAGTCGTCCGATGATGACGCCTCTTTTCTACGACCATCTTCAGGATGTCAACACTTATCAGATTTCCGACCAGTATATGTTTGGGCGCGATATGATGGTATGTCCTGTAACGGTGAAGAATGCGCTCTCACGACCTGTCTACTTCCCTGGGGGCGACTGGCTCGATTTTTGGACGGGTGAGCGTATCAGCGGCCGACAATATAAGTCGTTCCTCACACCTATCGAGATCATGCCTATCTTCCTACGTCGCGGCGCCATCATTCCTCGTCAGGAAGCTATGCAGTATGTAGACGAGCGCCCCAACACCAATATTTCACTGCTCATCTATCCTTCTGAGCACTCTGTTTATGAGATGTATGAGGATGATGGCAAATCGCTCGATTATCAGAAGGGTATCTATGCTATCACCAAGATGGAGAGCCGACTGGCACAGAACGAATGGACACTCAATATCACGACTCCTAAGGGCAGTTACAAGTCCATATCGCACTACTATAGCGTGAGTGTTTATCTCGACAAGAAGCCTAAACTTGTCACAGTAGCGGGTAAGTTTGTCGATGGTTGGAAATACGATGAAAAGTTACGTTGCCTGACCTTCGATGCTGGTGAAGGAGATATGGAGGTTGTTGTCAAGATGTAACTATCAGGATGTGAACCTCAAGACTTTTAAAGTGAGATTTCTTAAAGCTACGAAAGAGTAACTGAAAATATATTATAGAGTATTCGCAATGTATAGAAATAGATTCTTCTTATCGGTTGTCGCCGTGCTTGCAGGTACTGCAGCTATGGCACAAGGTTCTTATAAGGCTTTGAAGTTTAAGACTGCCACCTCGTTTTACAACTATGAGATGCTGCCTGTTCATGCTCAGAACGATGAGCGCCGACAGGCTTTTGAAAAAGCTTGTCAGTCGAAGGAGGCGATGTCGCAGTATGTGAGTCAGTTGCGTAGTCGCTTCAAACTGTTGGCGGGCGAAATGCCCCAGCGTGGTAAACTCAATGCTAAGGTGGTAGGGACGCTGAAAGGCCCTGGTTTTGTAGTCGAGAAGATAGTCTTTCAGAGTACGCCAGGCCGTTATGTCACAGCGCATCTTTATCTGCCCGAGAAGGTGCAGGGCAAGATACCTGCCTGTATCGAGATGTGCGGACATGGGCTCGATGGTAAGGGCACTGGGGCAGGTAGTGCAGAGCAGTTGGCTGTCAATGGTATTGCTTCCATGGTGGTCGACCCCTTCTCACAGGGTGAGCGCCAGCAAACCATCGATGAGCAGGGCAAGAATCTTACTCGTGGTGTTACCACCGAGCATACGCTCATTGCTCCTGGTTACCTTCTCCTTGGTAGTAGCCTTGCCGCGCAAGAGTTTTTCGACAATAGCCGAGCCATCGACTATCTGCTTACCCGTAAAGAGATCGATGGTGAAAAGATAGGTTGCTATGGATTCTCCGGAGGTGGCACGCAGTCGGCTTATCTGGCTGCACTCGATGATAGAATCAAGGCCAGTTGTGTGGGATTGTTTTTCTCTTCGCGTGAACGCACCTTGGAGACACAGGGCCCCAGCGATGGGTGTCAATGGATTCCTGGTGAGGGACGTGAGCACATCGAAATAGCTGATATGGCGATGATGAATGCTCCGAAGCCCTTCTTGATACTCGACGGAAGGTTTGACTTCGTTGATCATTGGGGAGCCTTGCGTGGCTACGATGAGGTGAAGCGATGCTACTCTCTGCTGGGAGTGCCCGAAGCTGCCGAACAGTTTTATTACGACGACGGACACGCCATTCCTCAGCCCAGCCAGGACAAGATGGTAAGCTTCTTCCGCAAGGCTCTCTTGGACGATGCACAGGGCGAGGTGAAGCCTTATACTTATTGGTGTAGTGATGACATGCGTTGTACCAAGGCAGGACAGGTAAACTTGGAATACAAGGATGCGCTCAGTTCCATGCAGGAGTGTGAGGCACAGATGGACAGGTTGGCTGCCCAGCGAAAGGCTTTTTGTTCGCAATCTGCCGACAAGGTGAAGGATGGCATTTTGAAACTGTTGGGACTTCCTGGACTGAACGACCATTGGAATGCTATTGAGACTCGCCACGAATCGCAGCGCGACGTAGAGGAATATCGTTATCAGATCGATTGCGAAGGTCAATATCCTGTTCCTGTTATCGTCAGGATTCCGTCGGTTGCCAATCAGCAGTCGAATGTTTGCATCCATCTTGCTGATGCAGGAAAGGCAAGTCTGCTGATAGAGACCGACCGTCGTGATGTGTTCTCCGACGGTACCATTCATGTCTACGCCGACCTGCGAGGTTTTGGTGAAACGAGCGATATCTTCGAGTATAACCTTTCAAAGTATTGGAATACTCAGTATCGTTCTACGGTTACAGCCTTGCATGCGGGTAAGCCTCTCATAGGGCAGCGTGTGCAAGACTTGCGCACCTTGCTCAACTTCTGTTCTGGCGATGCTAAGTTGAAGAATCGCAAGATAGTTGTTAAGGCTGATGGAATGAATGCTGTTGTCGTGATGCACGCTGCGGTGCTCGACGAACGATTGGCAGGTGCCACCCTCACTCGCACACTGAAGACCTGGCGCAATTACATTCAGCAACCTGTTCAGCATGACATGATGTCGAATGTCATCCCAGGCGTCTTGTGTTGCTACGATATTCCTGATTTGCTTTCGTTGGCTAAGGGTAGGGTGGTCATCGTAGACTGAAATCTTCAGTTTCTTTTGAAGGAACTTTGGTGTGTTGAGATGGCATACATGGTTTGTTAGATTTTGTAAGGTATATTTCTTTTATTTTCCAGTTGGCAGCTTTGTGCTGTTCAACTGGTTTTTTCTTTCTTTTACCATCAAACAGAAAAAAGTAAGGGATATATTTGGCAGTACACGAGTTTTGTGTTAATTTTGCAATATAAAAGTCAGTTGTATTGGACAAGGAAAAATGTTTTGAACGGTTTTACAGGGAGAATTATGAGCAATTCTTTCATTTTGCATATCGTTACCTCAACGATGAGGAAGCGTGCCGTGATATTGTGTCCAATGCCTTTGAGTATGCGTGGAGCAATTTTGAGCGCGAGGATGTACCTGATTGGAAACTCTTTCTCTTGTCGTATATCCGTCACAAATGTCTCGATTTTATTCGTCATCTACAGGTGCATAATCGCTTTGTAAAGGCACGCCTCAAGATGGATGAAGGCTCTTTAGATGCCGATTTGCTGGAACGTGAGGAACGTATAGCTCTGATAAGTCGTTATTTGGCGCAGTTACCCCCCCGTACTCGTCTTATCTTTCAGGAGTGTTTTATCCATGGGCGCAAATACAAGGAGGTGGGCGAGGAGCTCGATATAACCGACCATGCAGTGAAGAAACATATTATGAAAGCGCTGAAATTTCTGCGCGACAGCGTTAAAAAAAACAAATAATAATATCCAAAGAAAACTCAGAAACGTTATATTGACGGAATTACAAGAATGTATAAGTAACTTATATATATATGTAGATAACAACATATGGAGACAGTAGATAAGAAAGATATGGTAAAAGAAATAGACGATGCGCTGCGATTCCTTGAGGAGGACGAGGCTCTGTCGGCTTCCGACATCGATTATATGATGGCGGATGCAGAGGCGCGTACTGTCGTTTCCGACTTGCTCGATTGTAAGCAGGCAGTCCGTATGGCTTCTTCTCGTCCGTTGTGTCCTCATGTGGATGACGAATGGAAACAGTTTGCTGCCACTCACACTTTAAGAGCTACCCATTCTGTAGAGTCTGAAAGTTTTGTGAAGAGCAAGTATCCTCGTCGTGCAGTATGGATGGGCGCTGCAATAGGTGTTGCTGCTTCTCTACTTCTGTTGCTGGTCTTCTCGTGGTTCCATCATTCTGATGAAAACCAATATGTAGGAGGCAATCTTGTTTTTGAAGCCCAGGATTGTCCACAGGAAATCACCTTACAGTCTGGCGATGGCGATGCTATTGCTATTGATGAACATTTCAACGATCAGTCGAAATGTGTTTCTCTTGTTTCTGCCAATGAGAAGATGGCTCTCAGCTATCAAGATAGTAGTAGGAATGGACAGATGGCAAAGCCTTCCGTGATTCAACTTCTTACCACTCCGATAGGGAAGGACTTTAAAGTTGTGCTCTCTGATGGTACACAGGTGTGGCTTAATGCCGACAGCCGTTTAGAGTATCCCTCGCGCTTCGATGGCAAGCAGCGTGTGGTGAAGTTGGATGGCGAGGCTTACTTTGCAGTTGCCAAGGACGCAGCACATCCTTTCATCGTTCAGACCGATAAAATGGAGACTCGCGTGCTGGGCACGAAGTTTAATGTGCGGGGATTTCAAGGCAAGGATACGCATATTACCCTTATCGAGGGTAGTGTGGTTGCCACCAATCGCAAGACGCATCAGCAAGTAAAGATGTTGCCTGGCGAGGAAGTGGTAGTTACGGCTGATGGCAAGACTCAGAAGAATTCCGTTGATATCGAAGGCTATGTGTATTGGCAAGAGGGTTTCTTCTACTTCGACAACCAGCCTCTTATCGACATTATGCAGAGTCTGGGGCGCTGGTATAATGTCAACATCGTTTTTGCCAACAAGCAAGCCGAGAACTATCGTTTCCATTACCTTTGCGACCGCAAGGGTGGCATTGATCATGCCATTACTTTGCTCAATCGTATGCGCAAGCTTCACATAGTACGTAAAGGTGATACGGTGATAGTAAAATGAAAGGAATTTGCTTCTAAAAAACAGTAAATATTATCAAAAATACACTTTTTGATTAAAAAATAAAACTTTTTAGTACCCTTTTGCACTTTTCAAACGATAATCTGTTAAAATACAATTTATATAAGACAACATTAACAGTTAGCAGTATGAAAAGAAAGGTAATGCTTATCGGTTTCTGCTTGACTTTGCTTGCCATGGGGCTGCCACAAGACGTGGGAGCGCAGGGTCATGGTAGAGTTATCAAGATGGAAATCAAGGAAGAGCGCTTGACAGATGCACTCAAGCACCTCGAAAAAGTGTCGGGTTATAAGATCCTTTTCTCTTATGACGACATGAATCGTTTCAAGGTGAGCAACAAGGTCATTAAGACTAACAACATCAGACATGCGCTGAACGTGCTCATCGCCTCTAATCCTATCGAATATCAGATTGATGGGCAGTATATCAATGTATTCCTTAAGGAAATGGTTAGTCGCACAGGAGTGGCTCAACAACGCACGCAGCAGGCGGATCGTGAAGTGGAATACAGCGGTCGTGTTGTAGATGCGACTCATCAGCCTGTCATTGGTGCCACAGTATTGGTGAAGGGAACAGGTAAGGGTGTTTCTACCGACGAGAACGGACATTTCTCTATAGCTATGCCTAAAGGCCAGCAGATAGTACTCCAGTTCTCGTATGTAGGTATGAAGACCACTACTCGCACGCTCAGCGGTTCACAAGATGAGCGTGGCATGACTATTGTCATGGCAGAGTCGGCAACGCTCTCTGAGGTCGTTGTCAATGGTATCTATACGCGCAAGGCTGAGAGTTTTACGGGTTCTGCTACCACGGTAACGGGTAACGACCTACGTCGTGTGACCAACCAGAACGTGCTTCAGAGTTTGAAGAACCTCGACCCCACAGTGTATATCGCCGATAACCTTTCTGCTGGTTCCGACCCTAACTCTACGCCAACTATGTCGATGCGTGGAACCTCCAGTTTCCCCACAGAGACTACTTCGCTCAAGAGTACCTATCAGAATCAGCCCAATGAGCCTCTTTTCATTCTGGATGGTTTTGAGACGACTGCCGAGCGTGTGAAAGACCTCGATATGAATCGCGTGGAGAGTGTCACTATCTTGAAGGATGCTTCTGCCAAGGCACTCTATGGTAGCAAGGCTGCCAATGGTGTTGTTGTCATTGAGACCAAGCGTCTGGCAGGCACTGAGGCTCGTATTACCTATAATGGTAGTCTCGATCTCGAAATGCCCGACCTCTCAAGCTATGACATGACCAATGCTCTTGAGAAGTTGCAGGTGGAGAAGAATGAAGGCATCTACGATGTGAATTCAGCTTACTATGGTGGCAGCGGAAGTGCCACCCAGCAGCAGGAACTCACTGCCCTCTACAACCAACGCTATAAGTTGGCGCTCGAAGGACTGAATACCAACTGGATGGCTAAGCCTCTGCGCACAGGTGTAGGACAGAAGCATAATATCAATATTGAGTTGGGTGATGCACGCAACTTACGCGGCGTACTCAACTTCACCTACAACGATGTGGCGGGAGTCATGAAAGGTTCCAACCGCCGCAATATCTCTGGTGATGTAAGTCTTTCTTACCGCCGTAAGAACCTTCTTTTTAAGAATATCCTCAGCGTGATTTCCAATCATAGTTCCGACTCGCCTTATGGTTTATTTTCTGACTATGTGAAGATGAACCCCTATTGGCAGGCAGTCGACAGCAAGGGCAACGTGCTACGCTGGGCAGAAGTGAGCAATGGCAACGTGTCGAGTGGTGCCAATGCCATAGCCAATCCTCTCTATGATGCCACTATCGGTACCAGCCTCAAATCTACGTATCAGCAGTTTACTAATAACTTCTATGCAGAGTGGACTATCATTCCCGACCTGAAGACTACCCTACGTATCGGAGCCTCAGAGAAGCGCAACGATGTGGATGAGTATTATCCCACCAACCACTCTCGTTTTGCTACCTATACCAAGGGAACTTCACTGTGGAACCGCCGTGGTCTCTATGTGATGGAGAATGGTAAGCAGACGCAACTCAGTGGCGACTTCAATATCAATTACAACCACTCCTTTGGCAAGCATCATGTGTTTGGCAATGCAGGCTACTTTGTTTCTGAAACCAAGTATCAGGCTTATCAGCATCGTGCTGAAGGCTTCGGCAACGAGTCGGCAGCCGATATCACTTTCGCTCACCAGTATGCAGAGGGTACCACACCTACGGGCTATGCCTCCATCAACCGTGAGATGAGTTTCCTCTTGGCTGCTTCTTACGACTACGATAACCGTTATCTCGTCGATGTTACTGAGCGCGAGAGTGCTTCTTCGCTCTATGGTTCTGACAAGCGCTGGGCCAATAGCTGGTCTGTGGGCTTGGGATGGAATGTGCATAATGAACCTTTGCTCAAGAATGCCAAGTGGCTCCAGCTACTCAAGATACGTGGTAGTGTGGGTCTCACGGGTAACCAAAACTTTGCCACCAACGAGGCTATTGCTACCTATCGTTATTATACAGGTATGACCTACGATGGTCTCACGGGTGCTTATCTCAACGCCATGCCTAACCCAGGTCTGATGTGGGAACAGAAGAAAGACTACAACGTGGGCTTCGATTTCCGCGCATTCGGCTTGTCACTCTCTTTCGACTATTATAGTGCCGACACCAAGAACATGCTTACCAGCGTAAGTATTCCTACCTCTACAGGATTTAGCACCGTGAAGGACAACTTAGGACTGGTTCGTAACCAGGGTGTCGAGATAAAGGCCAACTACACTCCTTGGCAGACTAAGGATGGCTTTGTTTCGGTTTATGGCTCTTTCGTTTACACCAAGAACCGCATCGTAAACCTCTCTGAGAGTATGCGCGACTACAACAATCGTATGCTTACGCTTGCCGAGAAAGAAAGTCAGACGGCTCCTGTGCTGATGTATCAAGACGGGTTGTCTATGAACACCATTTGGGCAGTTCCCTCTGCAGGCATTGACCCACAGACAGGTGAGGAAATCTATATCAAGAAGGATGGTACCTACACTTACACCTATGACTCTTCCGACATGGTGGCTGCTGGCGACGCTACGCCAAAGTATCGTGGTAACTTCGGTTTCAATGCCGAGTACAAGGGCATTGGTCTTACCGCCACTTGCACCTATTTGGCTGGTGGACAGATGTATAACTCTACTCTCGTAGACCGTGTGGAAGATGCCGACATGATCTACAACGTAGACCGACGAGTGCTGACAGGTCGCTGGCAGAAACCAGGTGATATTACACAGTATAAGGGCTATAGTTCTAAGACTGCTACACGAGCAACGACTCGCTTCGTGCAAGACCGCAATGAGCTCACCCTTTCTTCCATCAGTGCTTATTATGAGTTCCCAAAGTTCATCTATTCTAAGCTCTATATGCAGCGTCTGCGTTTTGCCGTTTATCTCAACGACGTAGCCACCTTCTCTTCCATTAAGGTTGAGCGTGGTACAAGCTACCCATTCGCACGCTCTTTGTCATTTGCATTATCAGCAACATTCTAAATCATTCAGACAGCTATGAAACTATATAAAGTATTAACAGTAGCATTGTTGGGAGGCTTGCTCACCACGAGCTGCAGCGACTGGTTTGACGTTACCTCCAGCAACGAGATTCGAGAGGACGACCATTACAGCAAGGACTCCGGATTCAAACAGACCTTGGTGGGCTGCTATTTGGCGATGAGCGAAGAGGCTCTCTATGGTATGAACCTGTCGTGGTACATGCCCGACCTTATGGCCAACCAGACACGTTCCTACGCCAACTACAGCACAAGTGCAGCGGCGGGTGAACTGCAGGCTCACAAGTACAACACCACCTACACAAAGCCATTGGTTGAGTCGGTGTGGACTTCTGCCTATAGTGTCATCGTCAATGCCAATGAGGCTTTACTCAAGATAGATGGTCGCAAGGACGCGATGGACGACATCAACTATCACGTCATCAAGGGAGAACTGTTGGCTGTTCGTGCCCTCATGCACTTCCAGCTGTTGCGCCTCTATGGTTACGGCAACTGGGCAGAACGCAAGGCTGAACTCGATGCCAAGAAGACCATTCCTTATGTCACTACCGTCAACAAGAACATTACCGAGCAGGCTACAGGTGCCGAGATGTTTGCCCATCTCACCTCCGATCTTACAAATGCGCTCGATCTGCTGAAGGACTACGACCCTGTGTGTGGCACTCACGATGCAGCATTCTATGCCAATGTCAACGACGACGGATTCTATTCCACTCGCAACAATCGTCTCAATTATTATGCTGTCAAGGCTCTCTTGGCACAGGTGTATATGTGGGAAGGCAGCAGCGAGAGTCTTGCCAAGGCTCTTCCTATTTGCGAGGAACTCATCGGCAAGTTGTCTGATGGTGTAAACATCCGTTTCGATAACAGCAACACCTTCTTGCTCACACTCTCTACCCCCGGTACTCTCAACAAGCAGAATGCCAGTTTGGTAAACGAGGCTCTTTTTGCTGTAAGCATCAATAACCTCGACCAAAAGATGAGCAACTATATCAACCCCGTCTATGCGTCGACCGACTACAATGCCATATATCTTACAGCAGATCAGATGACTGATATTTATGGCGCCGACGATGCTTCGCTCGACGTACGTGCCACGGTGCTGTTATCGCAGAATCTCAATGGCGACGATCAGGGCTATGTTCCTGTCAAGCTCTATCAGAAAAACCTCGGAACTTACTATTCTGGCAAAGTTCCTGTAATTCGTCTGCCCGAGATCTATTACATGGCTGCTGAGTGTTATGCAGCCAAGGGAAATGCCCAAAAAGCACTCGACTTGCTCAACGTGGTAAGAGAGAAGCGTGGTCTCTATGATGCACTCGTTCTTCCTGATGATGCTTCAGCACAGGTTCCCTTTGCCCAGCAGCAGATTGCTGCCGAGTATCGCAAGGAATTCCTTGGTGAGGGTGAAATCTTCTACTACTATAAGCGTACGGGTGCTGAAGCCATCCCTAATCACGAGAATATGACCGACGCCGACTACCTGTTGCCTTATCCGGATATGGAAACTTCGGCAGGTCGTGTACAATAACTCCAATAACAACCATCTAAAAACAGCATACAAGATGAAAAAGATATATAGCATATGGGCACTCGGTGCTCTTCTTGCGCTCTCTTCTTGCAGCAAGGACGACATCTCCACCTACAGCGAGCAGGAGGCTGGTGTGCGCTTCCTTGCCACCAAGTTGAGCAAGGCCGAGGACGAGTTGGGAGGTTCTGCCTATAGCCCTTCCGACCAGATACTTTATGAGAACTATTCGTTTATCGACAATCCCATGGACAATAGTCATGAGTACGATATTCCTGTGGCGTTGATAGGTATGACCTCAAAGGTTGATCGTAAAGTGGGCTGCGAGGTTCTCGAAACTTCTACAGCGCCAGAGGGCTCTTACGAGATTGTAGAGGCGGTTATTCCTGCTGGAGAGATGTATGGACACATTCGTGTGAAGGTTTTCAACAGCGAAGACCTCAACTCTAATACTTACGAACTCGACCTACGTATCATCGATAGTGAAGACCTTTCCGCTGGTCCTCAAGCTTATGTTAAGGCGCATTTCTCTTGGAATAGCCAGATACCTGAGCCTCCTCATAACAACTTGGTGCGCACATACAATATGCTCATCAAGGGCATGAGTAGCTATGTGTCTACCAGCAAGGCTTGCTACAGTCCTAATGCCATGCGTGCCATTGTGGGCGCCACAGGTTGGGATGACTGGGATAGCTATGAGGTGCATGGAGCTAAGTATAACAATCCCACTTTGTACAAGAGTTACAAATACTTGCCTCGTTATACTTGGATTTTAGCCGACAATTCCTACAAGGGATATGCTGCCAAACTGAAAGACTGGCTCAAGGCTTATGAGGAGTCTCATGGCGAGCCTCTCCTCCATGATGCAGGCTCTTTGAAGGGCAAACCTGTTCAGGCACGTGAATTTTAACTCGTAAAACAGAAAAGACAATGAAGAAAAATCGTATATTTTCTATGCTCTTAGGAGCTGTAACTATCTTCTCAATGGCTTCTTGCTACGATGATGATAGCTCCTTAGCTTCAGGCAAGTTGCCCAGTGTCAGCATCACTACTGCCGATGACGCTTCTACTTACTATGTGAGTTACCTCGACGAACTCAACATTACACCCACTGTCAATCGCGGTACAGAGGGCGATGATGAGGGACTTACCTATAAGTGGGAAATCACGGAGCAACCTAAGGACAATAATGCCAACTGGATAGAGATAGGTACTGATCGCGACCTCCACGCAGTGATGAACAATGATGTGTCTACACTGCCTTATTACTTGCGTTATACAGTTACCGACACCAAGAACGCTGGTCTGCAGTATACCAAACTTTGGAAAGTGGTTATCCAGAGTGCCTTCCTCGATGGTATTGTAGTCTCTGATACCAAGGATGGTTCTACATCCGACCTCAACCTCATCATGAGTCGTAACCTCACCACCAACTATGGCGACAAGGCTGATAAGGTGACTTACGGCATCATAGCCAAAGCCAAGGGTGAGCCCTTCGATAAGCTGATGACGAGCCTTACCTATAATTCACAGGGCAAATTCGTGTTTACGCATATCAATAATCTCTGGGCGGTGACTTCTGATGGCGATGCAGCTCTTTTCAATACCGAGAAATATGAGCAGACAGCCCGTCTGTCTGAGGGAGGTATCCTGACTTATCGTCCCGATGGTGTCAAGGCACTTGGTGTATTCTCTACCAATGGTCAGTTCATCTTCCTGAACACCAATAAGTATCTGTATTCCGTCAACTCTACCAATGCCAGCAACTTTGGCTGGTATGATGCTGCGGGTAGCCAGTACTCCATCAGCAATGGAGTTGTGATGACTGCCACCTCGGCAAGTGTTTATGATCAATGTGTGATGTGGTATGATGCCGAGCAAGGTAAGTTTATCTACGCCAATGGCGGCATCTCCGTTTCCTATGGAGATGATTTGGCTGCCAACGACTTCTTCGATCCTGCCGATGCGCCCGGTCTTACAGCCGTTGCTGCCGGACAGACCACCGATGGTTCCATTCCTGCCTTTGTGATGAAGAATACTACCACGGGCAACTACAGCATCTATACCTTCGTGCGCTATGAGGAGGGTGAATATGAGTATGATGATGATTGGAACATCATTGGTACCATCAAGCCAGAGGTTCCTGCTTCTGCTCGTATGCGTTACGACATTCCCGAGGCTGGTAAAGCTCTCCTCGATCAGGCTGTGAGTGTGTTCTTTGCAGCCGATCAGTCTATCCTCTATGTGGCAACTCCTACAGGAATCTATGCCCTCAACTTTGCCGGTTCTTCAGTTGTCGTCAATACTGTGCCTGTGTTTACTCCTGCAGCTGGCGAAACCATAGCCAAGGCCAAACTCTACTGTCAGGGTGCCTATATGCAAGACTACAGCGCAGTGGGCAATGTCGATGAAGGTTACGTCGTTCCCGAGTTGCCACTCAATAAGAAGGCTGTCGTAGTAGCGACCCAGAGCGACACTTATGCAGGCAAGATTTCTGTTGTGCCTATGACGCAGATTGGTACAGGTAAGTTGGATGCATCTTCTGCACTTATCTATACTGGTTTTGGTAAGATTCTCGATTTCTGCACAACAGGCTATTAATTCAATACTCAATTACAACAACCACTACAATCAATAATGGACAAGAGAAAATTAGTAATACTACCTATGATGGTGCTTTGCCTCGCAAGCTTTGCGGGTGCATGGCACCCTCATTTGCTTTTTTGGAAGAAGAAAAAGAAAGCTGCCGTCACCGATACGGTAGCCAAGAAAACAGAGTACGAGAAACTATTCAAAAAACAGCATAAGGTAGTCAAAGGATTCATTACCCTCCATCAGATGGATGGCAAGGTATACTTTGAGTTGCCTGTCACCCTCCTGGGTAAGGATATGCTCATTGGTTCTACTGTCACCAATGTTTCGGATAATGGCAATGCTATCGTCGGTTCTAAACCCCACGAGCCTTTGTTGGTTAAATTCACTCGCACCAAGACCCATGTGCAGTTGCGCGAAGTCAATACCGACTACGTCACCTCTGAGACTTCCATCGACAGTGCTTTGGTGAAGAGCCACACGGATGCGGTGCTTTCTAATACCAAGATAGCAGCTTGGAACAAAGACTCCTCGGCTGTGGTCTTCGATATGACTCCTTTCTTCGTAAGCGACAACAAGAGGATGTCACCATTCGATGAAAACTCTGTCTATGCGTCGAGTTATAATCGCAGTGAGAGCTATAAGAGCGAAAATTCCTATCTTGTCGATGTGAAGGCTTTCTCCGACAACATCTCAGTAAAGAGTTCGTTGTCATACACCTTCTCGCTCACCTCTCGAGGTGGAAAGAAACTCATCACCGACCGACCCTTCACGGCAGAGCTCACCCGTAGCATCATGCTCCTCAAGGAGAAACCCTATCGCCCTCGTATGGCAGACTATCGTATGGGATTCTTTACCACGGCTCAGCAGCAAATGTTGCCATCGCCAGCTTCATCGAAGCCCATCTTCTATACCAATCGCTGGGACCTTCAGCCGAAAGACTCTGCTGCTTATATGCGAGGTGAAGTAGTCGACGTAGCTAAACCCGTTGTCTTCTATGTTGACAACACCTTCCCTGACCGCTGGAAGCCTTACATCCGTGAGGCTGTCAACATGTGGTCGCAAGTGTTTGAGGAAGAATGTCGTCTTCGTGGAGCCGTGGTAGCTAAGGATTTCCCTACAGATGATCCTGAGTTCGACCCCGATAACATCAAGTACAATTGTATTCGCTATGCTCCTATCAGCATTCGCAATGCCATGGGACCATCGTGGGTAGACCCTCGTAGCGGTGAGATTCTTATGGCTTCTGTCTATGTATATCATGACTTTATCAAGCTTGTCAACAACTGGCTCTTTGTTCAGACGGCAGCTGCTGATAAACGTGTACGTACCAACAACATGCCTGAAGAGGTGATGGGCGATGCCATCCGCTATGTATTGGGCCATGAGGTAGGCCACTGCCTGGGCATGATGCACAATATGGGTGCTTCTAACAACGTGCCAGTAGAGAAGCTCCGCGACCCTGCCTATACCCAGAAGTATGGCACCACTCCCAGTATCATGGACTATGCCCGCTTCAACTATGTGGCGCAGCCTGGCGACTATGAGCGCGGTGTTCGCATGACACCTCCTCGCTTTGGTGTCTACGACCGTTATGCCATCAAGTGGGCTTATTCGCCCATTCTCGATAAGACCCTCAAGGAAGAAACAGCTTACATGAGCCAATGGATAACCGACTCATTGCGCAAAAGTCCCGTCTTCCGCTATGGCAAACAGCAGTTTGGAATGCCTTTTGGCGACCCTCGTTCCATGAATGAAGACTTGGGCGATGATGCTGTCAAGGCTACTCGTTATGGAGTGAAGAACCTCAAGTACATCATGGCGCACATGGATCAGTGGCTCCATGGTAAGGATACGGATATGAGCTACCGTGCCTCTCTCATTGATAATATCGTACAGCAATATGCGCTCTACACCATCCACGTAGCCAGCAATGTCAGTGGTTATTATCTCAACGAGGTGAAGGATGGAGACGGACAGGTGCGCCTGCGTGGACTCGATAAGGCTCGTCAGAAAGAAGCACTAAACTATCTCTTCACGCTTTATAGCGATCTCGACTGGATGGACAACAAGGCTCTTTTAGGCAAGATAGCCCTCAGTGGTTCGCCTAAGACTACGATTCGACAGTTTGTACGTGGTTTTATTCTTAGTGCTCCTGTCCTCGTGTCGTGCTATAATAGTATCGACGCGAAGAGTCTGCAGCCTGATGAGGCTACTCGCATGGTCTACAACTTCGTTTGGAAACCTACTCTCGCTTCACGTAAGCTCACTGACTCGCAGAAAGCCCTCCAGAAGGCTTATGTCTTCAATCTCTTGGGCAATAGTGGTTTCACGATACCTAAGGCTCTCGCGTCTCAAAGTCTCACCTCTGTACAGCAGCATGCCATCCACTTCGATCGTCTCTGCTCTTGTGAGGAGATGCCACAGTTGCAGCTTCCTCAATTGCGCGACGAGGCTACTCGTCCTGTAGGTGGCTTCGAGCAAGTCCCACGCGAGATGTTCTCCAGCACACCTTCGCTCACTCCTGCCGATATGTTTGCCACTCTGCAGCAGGTGCGTAGTCTCTTAAAGAGCCATCGCAGCAGCGGTAGCTCGTCCGATCGTGCTCATTACGAGTACTTGTTGCGCATCATCGATTCTTGTGTCAAGTAATAAATGAGGAGGAACAACTTATGAAGACAAGACACATTCTTTATCTTTTGCTGGCAGTCCTGCTGCTGCAGGCGCCAGCTTATGCCAAGCGTCACAAGAAGACGAAGAAGGCTACTGCAGCTTTGGCTGCCGACTCAGCAAAGTCACAGTCAAGCATTTATCCCAAGGTGTTTAAGAAGAAAGGACAGCTCACACAGGCTGTCCATCAAGACCTCTCTCTCTTCCTGTATGGCAGCAAGGTGTATATGGAGATTCCTGTGAGCAACTTCGGCAAGGAGTATCTCATCTCGTCTACCATAGCTAAGTCTAACATTCCAATGCTTGTAGGCAGTCATGCCAATGGGCAGACTATGTTTGTGGCCGACCGAGCTGATACGCTCATCACCTTCAGCCGTCCTAAGCCCAACTATCGTATTGCTCCTGGCGATACTACAGTGGCTCAAGCCTTCGCCTTGGCGGGTAGGGGAGGTGTGTTTCGCACAGCTCCTATAGCAGCTTGGAAGAAAGATTCCACTGCTGTACTTGTGGAGGTCACTGCTATGTTGAATGCTTCCAGCAAGGATATCCTCAATCTGAAGGGCGCTTCTTACGAGTTGGGTACATCCATCATCGGATGTGCTGTCAAGAGCAGTCTTTCCTATTGGGATACCGTGCAGGCTTACCCACGTTGCGTCTGTGTGGTGCAACAGGTTAATGGAAAATTATCATTGGGTGGTTCGCTCATCGGCGAACTGGCTGAGAAGCCTACGCTTCAGGCCACGTTGCAAACTCAGATTACGCTTCTCCCCGATGCAGGTAAGCGTATGCTGCCCCGTGAGGCCAATGCGCATGTGGGTACTCGCTACGTGAAGTATAAGGATTTTCGTAATCTCGAAGACACCAAGACAGGCTATTATGCCACTCGTCGCAACTGGCATCCTGGCGATACGATTACCTATTATGTAGATAGTCTGCTCACCCCCTCTTGGCAGGCAGCCATCCGCCGCGCTGCTGAGGGATGGAACGATGCTTTCTGTAAGGCTGGGCTTGGACGTCCCATCCAGTTGGTTTCTTTTCCACAGGACTCTACCTTTAGTGCTTCCGATCCATTGCTCAACGTCATAGCCCTGGCCAACAACAGTAGCCAGTTTGTAGGATTCAATATTCCCATCGACCCTCGCACGGGTGAGATACTCAGTGCTCATATTCAGGTGCCTCGCAGTTTGGCAGACGATGTGTTGCGCAATGGTGTCTGCAAGATGGCAGAGGTAGATGAGCGTTATCGTCATTATCAGCTTCCCGACGACCTGATATGCGAGGTCTTACAGGCCAAAATGCTCTCTGCATTCGGTTACAGTTTGGGTCTATCGGCTAATCTGGCAGGTAGTGCTGCTTACTCCATCGAGCAGCTGCGTTCGCCTGAGTTCACTCAGAAGAATGGCATCACAGCTTCTGTTATGGATGGACAGATATACAATTATGTCACCCTTCCAGGCGATCGCGAGAAAGGTGTGGTCCTCACCTTTGACCGTCCTGGTGTGTGCGACGACTTCGTCATCAAGTATCTCTATACTCCTGATGTCAGCGAGACAACCCTTCTTGCATGGGTGAAGAGTCATGAGGGCGACCCTCGCTACTTCTGTGGCAAACGCAGTATGCGTTTTGCTACCGACCCTCGCTGTCAGACCTTTGATATGAGCAACGACCCCTTCCAGGCAGCTCGTCACATGATACAACACTACAAGTATTTAGCCAAGCACGCTCCTGAGTGGCTGCCTTACGATGAGATGTCAGATGTAGACCGTATGCTCTTCCCTGAGTTTGTCATCAATGACTATTTCAGTCTTCTGCAGACGCTTACACCCTATATTGGTGGTGTCTATCAGAACGAGTATCTTGAAGGCTCTCAAGCCCATGTTACTCAGTCGGTACCCAAGTCTCTGCAGCGTAAGGCTGTCAAGCAGTTGCTCTATGAATTCACCGATGTATCGTGGCTTGACTCCAATCCTGCCTTCTTCCAGACGGCAGGTCCTTCGGGTGATGTGGGTGGATGGGTGCGTCGTAAGGAGTTCACTATGCAGTTGCCTATGGTCTATCGTCTGCCCTATATGGATATGAGTATAGACCATTCCGACGACCCTTACACACAGAGTCAACTCATCGATGATGTGGCTAACTATTGTTTCCGTTCTGTACGAGCAGGTAAGCGTCCTACTTCTGCCGAGATTTACGGCATGTATGCTTTTGTGTCTTATCTCACGGCAAGTAGTGATGTGCTGTCAGAGATGTCGAAAGCAAAGCTCAAGGGAGCAGCTTCTTTGTGGTCTGTTAATGGTGCTGAGCCTGCTCATTCGGGAGTAGAACCTGCCAGTGAGATACAGTATTATCATCGCACAGACTTAGGTCCCATCGTCCTTCAGAAGCTCAAGGAGATACGTCCATTACTCGTTAGGGCCAAGTCTTTGGCTGCAACGACCTACGACAAGAATAAGGTGCAATTTGCCATCCTTACTGCTGATAGGGCCCTGAAAGCTGATTAGCGTATAGCATAAGATAACCCAATAAAATGGAATACTTCAACCTTCCATTTTATTGGGTTTCTTTTTTTTATCTCTTCACCACTTGTTTTAACCGATTATTTCGTATCTTTGCAGCTGCAAGGATGCAGACGCATTACTTCATCCTGGCGAGGCAACAACTCGTCTGTCATTAATATCTACAACAATATCAATATCAAGAAAATGTCAATCCGTATCTATTCTTGCAAGATTATATCTCTTGCTGTTCTTCTCTTCGCTCAGGCTGCGTCTATCACCGCCCAGAACAAGAAATCGCCACTCCCCACACGCGAGAATTATGAGTGGCAGGGTGAGCTACCCATATACGTGGAACAACTCAAAAAAGAACTCACCTATCCTTTGGCGTGGGGAAATAGTCCTATCAAGAATTTCAAAAAATGGAAGAAGGTCGCTCGTGAGAAAGTTCTCGAGTGCATGATGACACCACCTCGCAGAGCTGAATCTTGGGATATGCAGGTACTCGCCGAAGAGCAGCGTGAAGGCTATAAAGCTCAGAAAATCAGTTTTCGCATCAATGCCTATACTCGTATCACCGCCTATCTGCTCATCCCTGATGGCAAAGGCCCTTTCCCTACTATCAATGCACTACACGATCATGGTGCACACCTCTTTATCGGTAAGGAGAAGATGATACGCCCTTTTGCTGTCAGTCAGGAGGTTATTGACGATGCCGATGCTTGGGTCCGAAAGCTTTACGACGGACAGTATGTCGGTGATTATCTGGCTCGTCATGGCTATGTGGTCTTCTCCGCTGATGCTCCTCTTTGGGGAGAGCGCAGTAGGAAGGAAGGAATAGACCGCAATAAGTACGACATCATTGCAGGCAATATGATGATGCTTGGCAGAGATCTCTCTGCTTTTATGACCTACGATGATATGGCAGCCACCGACTTCCTCACTACGCTTCCCTTTGTCGATAAGAATAGGATTGGTAGCGTAGGCTGTTCTATGGGTGCCTATCGCTCTTGGATGCTTGCAGCCCTGTCGCCTCATATCAAGGTGAGTGCCAACATCTGCTGGATGATAACCACCGATGCACAACTCACCCGTCAGTATGGACGTAAGGAGAATGGCGGATTTGCCAACTGTATTCCCGCTCTTCGCCAGTATCTCGACTATCCGCATATCGCCTCGCTCATCTGTCCTCGTCCCGCCCTTTTTATCAGCGGTACTAAAGATCATCTTTTCCCTGTGCCTGGTGTTGAGCAGGCTTTTGCCGAGATGCATGATGTGTGGAAAAGCCAGAACGTAGACCATCTTCTCGACACCGAGTTGTGGGATGTGCCACACTCTTGTGGTCTCGAGATACAGCAAAAGATACTTGATTTTATGAATAAAAACCTGTGATGTTTTTTTCAGAGTACTAAGCTCATACTGATGCCAGCACCGCCTTCTGCAACAAAAGGAACGGGAACGATAGCAGTCTGCTTGGCACATTTTGACTTGCTGAACACCTTGGGATACAGCCAGTATCCCACTTTGGTGCTCAGTATTCCGATGCAGGCTCCTGCCAACACATCGTTGATATAATGTTTGTCATTGTAGATGCGCAGATAGCCTGTGGCTGCTGCCATCGCATAGCCTGCATAGCCTATCCAGGGCGATACATCTTTGTATTCCTGGTACAAGATTTCAGCTCCCATAAATGCTCTCGCCGTATGTCCTGATGGGAACGAACGTCGGTCGCTGCCGTCGGGACGTGTTTCGTGAACGACTAATTTTGTGCCATAGGTAAGAGCCGACATCGTGGCAAAAGATAGAGCCATGATGCCTATTCGCTCCTTGGGAGTATGTAGGCTCTTGACGCCTGCAAAGCGAAGTCCCCATACTGTTGCTATGGGGGCAAACTGCAGAAATTCGTCTACTCGTGTGTGATGTCTCCCTTCAGCAGACAGCACTCCCTGTACTTCTTTCTTCTGATGGGCAAACCAACCATGATCTTGTATATATAGGGCCGCCACGCCTGTCATGACCACAGGTATCACTACAGTTTGAGCCTTGAGCTTGTGAGCATTACATGCGGGCATACTATCAGCTGATACCACGTTTATAGAGTCTTGAGCTAAGAGACTTACCTTACAGCAAGTGATGCAAATACAAAGAAGAAGTGTGCGTAAGAGTAATCCCTCGCAGCGTATGGATAGATGAGTGTAAAGCATGATTTCAGAATGTGTAAAAGCTTTTTTTGACTGCAAAAGTACGAAAACATTTTGATTATCAAGAACTTTTTGCTAACTTTGCACCCGAATTTCGGCAACATCGTACACCTGTCGCATCTCTTATACAGGTCAGTACCTTTTGCCGCAAGCGTTTTCAGAAGGATATTGCACCCTATTTTCATGGCTGGGAGGGTGAATTCGGCCTTCTGTATGTGAATCATGAAATATAAGGTAAAAAGACATTGAAAACATTTTTAGAATTAGGTGTCAGCGAAGAGATTCGCCGCGCCATTGAGGAGTTGGGATTTGAGAATCCTATGCCCGTACAAGAAGAAGTAATCCCCTATCTTTTAGGCAACAAAAACGACGTTATCGCCCTGGCACAGACGGGTACAGGTAAGACGGCATCTTATGGTATTCCTGTCATTCAGAAGACTGATGCTCAGAACAAGCAGACACAGGCCATTGTCCTGAGTCCTACCCGTGAGCTTTGTCTCCAGATTGCCGATGATCTCAATAGCTTTGCTAAGTATATAGATGGTCTTCATATCGCTGCCGTCTATGGTGGTACCGACATCGGTAGTCAGATTCGTACACTCAAGCATGGTGTACAGATTATTGTGGCTACCCCAGGTCGACTTCTCGACCTCATCAATCGTGGCGTGGCACAGCTTGAGCACGTCAACAATGTAGTGCTCGACGAAGCTGATGAAATGCTCAATATGGGCTTCTCTGAGAGCATCAATGCCATCTTTGAGAACGTGCCAGAGGATAGAAACACCCTTCTTTTCTCTGCCACGATGAGCAAGGATATAGAGAAGATTGCCCTCAATTATCTCCACGACCACAAGGAGATTGTCGTTGGATCACGTAATGAGGGTGCCGAGCACGTCAACCACATCTACTATCTCGTCAATGCCAAGGACAAGTATCTTGCTTTGAAGCGCGTTGTCGACTTTTATCCACGCATCTTCGCCATCATCTTCTGCCGCACCAAGTTGGAGACTCAAGACATTGCCGACAAACTCATCAAGGATGGTTACAATGCTGAGGCTCTTCATGGTGACTTGAGTCAGCAGCAGCGCGACCTCACCATGCAGAAGTTCCGCAACCATACTGTGCAGTTCCTTGTAGCCACCGATGTGGCTGCCCGTGGTCTCGATGTTGATGACCTGACTCATGTCATCAACTATGGCCTTCCCGACGATGTAGCCAGCTACACCCATCGTAGTGGTCGTACAGGTCGTGCTGGCAAGAAGGGAACCTCTATCTCTATCATCCACACTCGTGAGAAGTTTAAGGTGCGCCAGATAGAGAAGCAGATCGGCAAGGATTTTGTCGATGGTGTTCTTCCTACTCCTGAGGAGATTTGCAAGAAACAGCTCTTCAAGACCATGGACGACATCATGAAGACCGATGTCGATGAGGATCAGATAGCACCCTATATGGCTGAAATCAACCGCCAGTTCGATTATATCGACAAGGAGGACATCATCAAGAAGATGGTTACCATCACCTTTGGCAAGTTCCTCGACTATTATAAGAACGCCCCAGAGATTGTGAAGCCCGAGACAGGTCGTGGTAGCCGTAGCAGTGAAGGCCGTGGCAGTAAGGAGAGTCGTGGCAAGGTATCGGGTGGCCGTCGTAAGCATGAGGCTGAGGCTGGTTTCAAGCGTCTCTTCATCAACTTAGGTAAGGCCGACGGCTTCTATCCTGGCGAGATTATGCAGTATCTCAACAAACATGTGAAGGGTCGTCAGGAGGTAGGACATATCGACTTGCTCTCTAAGTTTGCCTACATCGAGGTTCCCGAGGAGGATGCTAAGCGTGTGATGAAAGCTCTTAATGGTACAGAGTACAAGGGCCGCACTGTTCGTTGCAACGATGCCGACGAAGAGGGTCATGGACGTAGTGCCCGTGGCAGTCGTAGCGAGAGCCGCAAGGGCAGCGAGAGCAGAGGCAAGGGAAAGGGCAGCCGTGCTGAGAGTCGTAGCCGCAAGCCTCGCAGAGAAGAGGAGACGGGCGACTGGCGTCAGTTCTTCCAGCACAACGACAATGTGAAGTTTAAGGGCGAGGAACCCAACTTCGAGGAAGAGGGTTGGGCTCGTCGTCGTCCTAAGAAAAAGAAGTAAAGAAATTACTAAGATAAAAGCCAATATCAAGCAGAGTGTTTTGTTCTCTCGCTTGGTATTGGCTTTGTTGATGTATGGTAAGATACTAATTAGGTCGGGATGTCTTAATTACAGCCCCAAAAAATGAACATACTTTCAAGTGCCAACGCAAGTACTTGCGTTGGCTGTTGAAAGTACTTGCGATGGCCATCGCAAGTATCTTCATTTTTTGGGGCATATTTTTGCTTATTGTAAGATTGCAGATTGAGGTGGTCGTTTCCTCGAAAGTGTAAGAAACGTTAAAAGTATAAGGAATGAAGAAAAATCTTTACTTTTTTCTTGTTATTGTTATTATTTTCTCTTACTTTTGAACAACAAAACAAACTAATAACAAACTAATAACTAAAATCATGAAAAGTCTCAACTGGATTTTTATCGCAGTAGTAGCTGTTTTGCTATGCGTAGGGTGTACTCAAGATGGTGCCAATGATAACGCATCACAAGTTTCTAATCAGCAAGTTAGTCTCTCCTTTTTTGAGACTTCTCTGCAACCTCTTCAGGAGAAACAGGCCCTTACTCGTGCGGATGAAAGTGGAACGGCATTGAAGAATAGTCCCTTTACCTATTTAAATATAGCTCTGATTCCCGTTAACGGACAAGGTAAAACAATTATCTTACAGCAATCGAAGAGTGAGGTGGCAGAAAATTTCGGACATGTAAAGCTCTCGGTTCCTATTGGCGAGTATCATTTGGTGGCTGTTGCCAGTAAAAATGCACAGGTGCAGATTAACTCTTTGACTGAGATTATCTTCCCCGACAAGGTGACGGACATGGGTTATATGAATATGAAGATCGACGTGAAGTCGGGAAATAACTCTTATAGTTGTGCATTGAAGCGTGCTGTAGCCAAGTTTATGATTACCGACACAGGAAATCGTTCGGCAGATATAACGAATTTGGTTTTCCATCTTTCTGGAAATTGTAGTAATAAACTGAATCCTACTACAGGATTGGCTGCTGATATCAGTGATGTGAACCCTGTGGTAGCTGCTGGTAGTAGTAATAAGTATGTTGCTTTCGTATTCCTTCGTAGTGCTGAGGAGAAGAATATCAAGGTGGGTGTGGAATTGAAGAATGCTGCAGGTACCACTCTAAAGACTCTAAACTTTGAGAATGTCCACATGAAAACAAATTATGTGACAGAATATAAGGGTGCTTTATACGACTTGTCTGGTATGGCTGATTTCACCTTCTCGGATGGTGATTTTATAGATTCGGGTACAGGCAAGACTTTTGGGGAATAAGCTTTTCTGCATCGAAAAGCAGAAAGGGCAGTTGCTAAATCATTAGCAACTGCCCTTTCTCGTTATGGTCTATAGGGAATTTGACCTAATTGACGTATAGACGATTTCCTATTGATAGATGAGTGTGACGAGGTGGTCGTCAGAGAAAAGCTCTCGTGCCACGTCCTGTATCTGCTGAGATGTGATGGCGTCTATCTGCTCGTAGAGGTGAGGAATGCTTTTCTGCCAACCATCGTGCAGGTAGCTCTTGCCGAAGTCGAGGGCAAAGTTCTCTCGGTTGTCGCAGGCCACACCTATCTGCCCTTTGATCTGCTTCTTGGCAGCTCTCAGCTGTGTAGGGGTGAGCGGATGGACAACAAATTGCTGGAGAACCTTTCTTACGAGATTGCGACAACGCTGCACATCGTGGGCATCGCAGCCGAAGTAGATGCTCCAGTAGCCGAGGTCGCTGTAGGCGGTGAGGTTGCTCTCTACGGTGTATACGAGGCCATGGTGCTCGCGTAGAGCGAGGTTGAGCTTGGCGTTCATGCCTGGTCCTCCTAAGATGTTGTTGAGGAGATAGAGGGGCATGCGTCGTGGGTCGTGTACATCGTAGGCTCGTGCTCCTATCATGACGTGTGACTGGTGGGTGTGCTTGTCGACGATATGGACTCCTGTGGCAGAACCTTCAGGGATGATAGGCTGTGCCTGTGGAGTGCTTGCTTCCTGGTCGGGAGCAATAGTGTCCTGTGCTTTCTGAAGGAAATGCACGAGTTTGGTAAAGGAAATGTCGCCATAAGCAAAGAAGATGGCGTTAGAGGGGCGATAATGCTGCTGGGTGAAGCGTAGAGCATCGGCAGTGGTAAAGCGTCGTACCTGAGAAGCATTACCTAAGATGCTGTGCCCTAAGGGGTGTCCCTTGAAGAGTAGGTTTTCAAATTCATCGTAGATAAGCTCTGTGGGGCTATCGTTGTAGCTCTCTATCTCGTCGCAGATGACTTCTACCTCTTTGTCTATCTCGGCCTGTGGATACACAGAGTGGAAGACCATATCGCTGAGGAGGTCGACAGCTCTTGCTACGTGCTCATGAAGGATGGCAGCATAGTATACGGTACTCTCCTTGGTGGTATAGGCCTGGAGGTCGCCACCTACACTCTCCAGGTTGTTGAGGATGTGCCAAGCGCGGCGTCGAGCGGTTCCTTTGAAGGTGACATGCTCGCAGAAGTGGGCAAGACCTTCCTCTCCGGGCAACTCGTTGCGTGAGCCTGCCTGGATTTGATATCCACAGTATACAACGGGGCTTGCTGATGGTAAGTGTATGATGCGAAGCCCGTTGGGTAAAGTAAGCGTATTGTAGTTCATGGCTGCAAAGGTAGTAAAAAAATGTTTAATATTAGCCAATTGGTTTGGGTTTGTCAATGGAATTGTGTAATTTTGAATTTGTAATAATTTTAAATATATCAGTTATGGTGACAGAAATAAAGAATGGTATTTATTATGTGGGTGTGAACGATAGAAACAAGCATCGTTTTGAGGGGCTATGGCCTTTACCCAATGGTGTGAGTTACAACTCGTATATCATTGCCGACGAGAAGGTGACTCTTGTCGACACCGTGGAGGTAGATTTCTTTACCCAGTTCTTGGAGAATATCAAGGAGGTGATAGGCGACAGAGAGATAGACTATTTGGTGATCAATCATATGGAGCCAGATCATAGTGGTTCGATAGCTTTGATCAAGAAGTATTATCCCAATGTGAAGATTGTGGGTAACAAGAAGACCTTAGGCATGTTGCAGGGCTTCTATGGTGTGACTGATGACGTGGTGGAGGTCAAGAATGGTGAGACCCTCTCTACGGGAAGTCATGAACTGAGCTTTGTGCTGATTCCGATGGTACACTGGCCTGAGACGATGGTGACGCTGGATGCAGAGAACAAGGTTCTCTTTGCTGGCGATGCCTTTGGATGTTTCGGAGCACTGAATGGTGGCGTGATAGACGAAGATATAAACTGCGATGAATTCTGGTTGGAGATGGTGCGCTACTATTCGAATATTGTGGGTAAATATGGTGTACCTGTGCAGAATGCGCTGAAGAAGTTGGCTGGCGTAGAACTCGATTACATTTGTTCTACACATGGTCCAGTGTGGCATACTCACATAGCTAAGGTGATAGACTTATACGACAAGATGTCGAAGTATGAGACCGAACCAGGCTTGGTCATCTGTTATGGCACCATGTATGGCAATACTGAGCGTATGGCTGAGATCATTGCGGGTGCAGCAAGTCGTGCTGGTGTGAAAAATATTGTGATGTACAATATCTCTAAGACACATCATAGTTATATTCTCCGCGATATATTCCGCTATAAGGGCTTAATAGTTGGTGCTCCTACCTATAATGCAGGTCTGTATCATGAAATGGAGGTGCTACTCTCTGAGTTATCCAACAAGGATATCAAGAACCATTTGTTAGGCTGGTATGGATCACACTGTTGGGCCAGCAAAGCAGTGGCGAAGATACAGGAGTGGAACGATACCAAACTTCACTTCGAAGCTGTTGGTGAGCCTGTAGACATGAAACAAGCCATTACTCCAGAGGTGAAAGCGCAGTGCGAAGCTCTTGGCAAGGCTATGGCTGAGGCTTTAGCTGTTTAGATGAGATAGAGGATAGATTCGTTGCCCTCGTTGAATAGAAGGTCGAGGATGCTCAGGTTGGGCTGGAAGTCATGCTTGTGCTCGTAGACTTGATAGTATCGACGGGGCACGAAGTTATCGTCAGGAAGAGGATGCTTAGGGCGTATGGCGTCTCGATAGTCGATGAGGTCAGTGTCCATAGTGTCGCGAGGGATGTAATGCTCGGTGATATAGAGGGTAGGACGTATGTCGAGAAGCTCAATCATCTTGTGGGTTATCTCAAGGTTGAAATCGAAGAGAAACTCATACTTTTTCTCGTAGAAGGGACGTATGTCGTCCTGATAGTATGGGAAGAAAGGGCTTTCGCCATAGGCGGAGGCTAAGGCGTTCCAATGCACATGACGCCAGTTGGCGTGGTCGGAAATGCGTATATCCTTCATCAGCATCGATGTGTCGTGTGTGGTAGGGATAGTGAGAGCCTGCAAACCATTGGCGGTGGCTATAATCATACGGTTGCGATAGGTTTGCTTGACAAAGTTTTCGTGGCGCTCTATGAGGCTTGCCTCACTGCGCTGTAGTTTCTGGTACCACTGTATGGGACCGAAATAGGTGGAGGATAAGAGTGAACGCAATGTTTTTTCTTTTTATTGTTGCTAAAGTTTCGTATGTGTGGAAGTTAGAGTCCAATAGGATATAGCTAAAAAAAAGATAGCAAAAAGCTATTGGCTATAAAAATGATAACGTCTTTAACTTCTGAACACTCGAAAGTTTAGATATTATACGATTCTTTTTCTCAGAATATCTTATGAGCTTTGCCTATCATCTGGTGTTTGTGGACAAGCTGAGGACCTCGCTGAGTGTGGACGAGGTAGAAGCGACAATCTGGACATCCACAACGCTTGCAACAGATAGTAGGGATGACGTAGCGTGTGGTGTCGAGGGTGATAGTGTCGCCAGGGAGCTGCTCGATACGACCGATGAAATGTGCTTGTGTGATGGGGGTGCCACGGCGAGCAATGGTGTCGGTGAAGACGACAAGGTCTCCACGTGAGAAGCTATCGCAATATACCCTGTTCACTATCACTCGGGATCCAGACTTGAGGTGGGGCGGAAGCCCTCCTGTAGGAACCGAGAAGATAGTGAGGACGTAGGTGTGGACTGCCCATACAAGGAGCAGTGCCAGCACCAGCGTGATGAGGTATTTGACGGCTACTTTCACTAAAATGTTGCTATATAGTTACTTGATGTTGTCGACAAAGCGGAAGAGGCGATTCCAACGAATGCCAGAGAAGCCAGGATGGTCGGGACTATGACTCCACCAGATGAAGATAGGCTTGCCCACGATGTGGTCTTCAGGTACGAAGCCCCAGTAGCGTGAGTCGGCAGAGTTGTGACGATTATCGCCCATCATCCAGTAATAGTCGAGACGGAAGGTATAGCTCTTGGCTGGCTTGCCGTTGATAAGGATGCGTCCTGCGTTGTCTACCTTTAAGTCGTTACCCTCGTATACCTTGATACAACGCTCGTAGATGGGCAGGTTGTCGAGGTTGAGGGCGATGGTCTTACCTTTCTGAGGAATCCAGATAGGACCATAGTTGTCGCGCGTCCAATGGGTGTTGGAGTTGATGGGGTAGAGGTCACCATAGGTGGCATCGGTATTGATGCGAATGTCCTGCACGAGAGCCTTGTTTGCCTTGAGAGCGAGATACGCCTTATGGGTAAGTGGGATGACGCCGCTCTGGTTATAGGTGAGGAGGTCTTCGTTGGTTATACCCAACTGGTCGGCGAGGTCGATAGGGAATTCGCCAAGCAGTTTCATCTTATAGGTGTATTGCACGTTTTCAGGCTCCTTGTTGGGACGTCCGTCGAGATAGATGATACGATTCTTAATCTGTAGTGTCTGTCCAGGTAATCCTACGCAGCGTTTTACGTAGTTCTCGCGTCGGTCGGTGGGACGACTGATGATGTCGCCATATTCATTTGGCATGTTCTGAATATAACGACGCCCTGTGGCATATACCTTTTCGAAATAGCGATAGCGCTGCAGGGGTGTGAGCTGGTTGACGTCCTGTGAGAGTCCATTCTGCTCGAGTATCTGCTCTCCGAAGGGGTAGACGAGGTCGTGGTAGTAGTCACAGGCCTGATAACGCTCCTCATTGACGAGGGAGTCGCCTGCAGGGAAGTTGAAGACAACAATATCGTTGAGTTGTATTTTGCCCAGACCCTTGACACGGCGGTAGTCCCAATGAGGCCACTCTATGTAGCTCTTTACATTGACAAGGGGCATGGTGTGCTGGGTGAGGGGCATGGTGAGAGGTGTCTGCGGAATGCGTGGACCATAGCTCATCTTGCTCACAAAGAGGTAGTCGCCTGTGAGGAGGCTCTTCTCTAACGACGAAGAAGGGATAACGTAGTTCTGGAAGAAGAAGAGGTTGATAAAGTAGACAGCTACGAGGGCAAATACGAGGGCATCGACCCAACTCATGATAAAGCGTACTGGGCCCTCTGAGTCTTTCCACCACTGCCAACGTATCTTCTTAGTGATGTAAACATCGTAGATGAAAGGCACGACAATAAGGCCGAGCCAACTTTCTACCCAGCAAAGGAAGAGGAGGTAGAGTGTCAGGACAATGGCAAACTTAGTCCATTGTACCTTCATATTGAGCTTTTGTTTCTGTTTGTCAATCATTTGTATATCTTGATGTCCGAGAGTACTGAAGTCTTGCTTGATAAAACTTCAGTCTCTCATTAACCATAAAGTTCAGCGTTTTTAGAATTTGAAGAGGTCGGAAGTGGTGAGGAGTCCTGTGTGTGTGGCGGTAAACTCTGCTGCCAGCACAGCACCCAAAGCGAAGCCCTTGCGAGAGTGCGCATTGTGCTCAATGCTTATCATGTCGGCTTCGGAGTCGTACATCACTGTATGAATGCCTGGCACTTCGCCATCGCGCACGCAGTTGATAACGAGATCTTCGTTAGTAATATCTTTGTCGCCCTCATCGTGATGTCCATCGGTGGTCCAATAGGTGACACCACGTTTCCAGTCTTTCTTACGATCTATGTTGTCGATGATTTCCTCGGCAAGGGTAATGGCGGTGCCGCTGGGGGCATCAAGCTTGTGGATGTGATGAGTCTCCTGCATGCAGACGTCATACTGAGAGAACTGGTTCATGATTTTAGCCAAGTAGCGGTTGACAGCCGAGAAGATGGCTACACCGATGCTGAAGTTAGAAGCCCAGAAGAGCGTCTGCTTGCCGTCAGCGCAGAGCTTCTCCACGTCTTCCTTATGGTCTTTCATCCAACCAGTAGAACCACTCACCACCTTGACGTTGTGTGCGAAAGCCTTCAGATAGTTGCCGTAGGCTGCTGTGGGGTTGGTAAACTCGATGGCGACATCGGCTGAGCAGAACTCAGGGCTGTCGATATCTTCGGGGTTGTTCACGTCAATCTTACATACGATTTCATGGCCACGCTGCAGGGCAATCTCTTCGATCATGTGTCCCATCTTGCCGTAGCCTATCAATGCTATTTTCATTGTTTTTATTTTGTTTTGTTTCTTTCTTTTTCGTTTGACGTGCACGATGACGTGCAAACGTTTCGGCAAAAATAAGCAAAAATATTGAAATTACCACCTTAGTAGTGACAATTAATAGAAAAATTTGGTTATTTTTGCAGTGATTTAGAGAAAACTACTTGAAACTTTGTACTTTGCATACGTAGGTAAGCAGGTAAAGATGAGAGTTGAGATACATTAGCAACACAATATTGAGATTATGAAATATATATTTGAAACGAAGATGGAGGTGCGCGACTATGAGTGCGACATAGAAGGTATTGTGAACAATGCCAACTATCTGCACTATATGGAGCATACCCGACATCTCTTTCTGCAAAAATGCGGACTGAGTTTTGCCGAGATGCACCGTAAGGGAGTTGACGCTGTGGTGGCCCGCATGAACTTGCAATACAAGACCCCATTACAATGTGATGATGAATTTATGTCGCGATTGTGGCTTGAAAAACAGGGCGTGAGATATGTGTTCCATCAGGATATCTTCAGAGCCTCTGATGAGCGATTATGCCTCAAAGCTACGGTAGAATTGGTGTGTCTTATCAATGGCAAGTTGGGCAACAGCGAAGACTATGATAAAGCTTTCGAAAAATACTTAACTCCCTGCTCACGATAACATCCCTTCAGACGAACCTTAAAATCTCCCAATGATATGGAACAACTATTGCACTATGTTTGGAAACACAAGCTCTTTCCGCTCACAGAACTCTCTACGACTCAAGGCCGACGAGTGGAGGTGATAGACCCCGGATTGCACAACAGCAACGCAGGGCCAGACTTCTTTAATGCCAAAGTGAAGATAAATGGTATGCTATGGGTAGGTAACATAGAGATTCACGACAAGGCGAGTGACTGGGTGCTGCATGGTCACGACAAGGATGAACGCTATGACAACGTGATTCTGCATGTGTGTGGCTGTGTAGACGCAGAGGTGATGAACAGTAAGGGGGAGTATCTGACGCAAATGGTGCTGAGTGTTCCTGACTCTGTGATAAAGAACTACAAAGAGCTACTCTCGGTAGATATGTATCCGCCTTGTTATCAGATTATTCCATCGCTGGCGAGACTTACCGTACACGCTTGGATGAGTGCGCTACAGACAGAAAGACTATCGCAGAAGACGGAGGCTATAGAGGAGAGGGTGAAGAGATGCAATGGTGACTGGGAGAATGCTTACTTCGTAACGCTGGCACGCAACTTTGGATTTGGTATCAATGGTGATGCCTTCGAAGAGTGGGCGCTACATATACCTCTGCATGCTGTAGACCATCATCGTGATGACCTTTTCCAGATAGAGGCTATCTTTATGGGACAGGCAGGACTACTGGAACTGGATACGATTCCAGAAAGGTATCAGAAGGACGCTCTCAACGATGGATATTTTGCTAAGCTGAGGAAAGAATACCAATACTTAGCCCATAAGTTCGGGCTGAAACCGATGGACTATAAACTATGGAGATTTCTGAGACTCAGACCGCAAAACTTCCCGCATATACGTATCTCGCAACTGGCTTATCTGTATCATCTGCGACGCGCCAGTCTGAGCCAGTTGCTCGAAACCTACTCGGTGAAAGATGCCAAGGAAGTGCTTGCTACAGCGGTGACACCTTACTGGGAGACTCATTACACCTTCGGCAGTACCAGCGTGAGAAACGATAAGAACCTATCGCCTTTCTCGCTCAACCTACTTTGCATCAACACAGTGGTGCCCATTCTCTTTGCCTATGGTAGGCATCGAGGTGAAGAAAAATACTGTGACAGGGCTTTCGACTTCCTGGAACAGCTGAAACCCGAAAATAACTACATCATTAGGTTGTGGCAACAGTGTGGACTCGTGGTGGAGAATGCGGGTGACTCTCAAGCTCTCATCCAACTCAAGAAGGAATACTGCGATAAGAAGGAATGTCTACGTTGCCGCTTTGGATATGAATACTTGAAACATTGAACACGATAATAAATATGTCTGCTTCTCAACAAGAAATTATCAATACGATAACCCTAACACGACTGAACTATTTCAGTCTGGCAGGAATACTCGAACTCTACAGAAGGGCGGGGTCGGCTACTACCATCCTGGAAAATAAAGAAAATATCAGAGACATTCTACCCGATGCCAGCGATAAACTTGTGGAAACACTGAAAAACAGCGATGAGGCAAGGAGAAGAGCAGAAGTGGAGATGGAGTACGACCTGAAGTATGGTATTATGCCGCTCTGTATGAACGACGAACGTTATCCACAGCGACTGAAAGAGTGTGACGATGCTCCGCTGATGCTCTTCTATAAGGGAACGGCAGACTTGAACCAGAAAAGGGTCATCAATATCGTGGGTACCCGACGTTGTACGCTGTATGGAGAAGACATCATCAGACGATTTATAGCAGACCTGAAGAGGCTCTGCCCACAAGTCCTTGTCGTGAGTGGATTGGCCTATGGTGTGGATATTCATGCACATCAACAGGCACTATGTAATGGATATGAAACGGTGGGAGTTTTGGCTCATGGACTTGATAACCTCTATCCTTCGAGTCATCGTGCTGTGGCAGCCAAGATGATCAACCAGGGAGGACTACTCACAGAATTTCTTACACAGACCAATGCGGATAAAATCAACTTCGTGAGACGAAACCGCATCGTGGCGGGTATGTCGGACGCTTGTATCCTTATAGAGAGTGCTGCCAAGGGTGGAGGTCTTATCACCACAGAGATATCACAGGCCTACAATCGGGATGTGTTTGCCTTCCCTGGTCGTATAGGAGATACCTATAGCGAGGGATGTAATAACTTGATACGTAGCAATGGGGCGCAACTCATTACATCGGCAGAGGATTTTGTGAATGCTATGGGATGGCAAGACGATGCCACACTGATGAAGGCTAAGAGACAGGGCATAGAGCGTAGCCTTTTTCCAGAATTGTCGTCAGAAGAACAGGCTATCGTAGAATTGCTTGAAAAGAACAACGATTTACAAATCAACATCATCACAGTCAAGACTGGTATCGACATTGGGCGCCTCACGGCCTGTCTCTTTTCTTTAGAGATGAAAGGTATCGTAAAGACATTGGCTGGTGGTATGTATCATTTACTGAAATAAAAGTATGGACCATACGTTCTGTACAATAGAAACAGGAACTCATTATGAAAATAGGAAATATAGAATTTGGTGACAAACCCCTCTTCCTTGCTCCGATGGAAGATGTGACGGATATTGGTTTTCGTATGCTCTGCAAGCGATACGGAGCGGCTATGGTGTATACGGAGTTTGTATCGGCTGAGGCCTTGGTACGATCTATTAAGTCGACTGTCAATAAACTGACTATCAGCGACGAGGAACGTCCTGTGGGTATTCAGATTTATGGCAGGACGACAGAAGATATGGTGGAGGCTGCCAAGATCGTGGAGCAGGCGAAGCCCGATGTGATAGATATCAACTTCGGATGTCCTGTGAAGAAAGTGGCAGGAAAGGGAGCTGGAGCTGGTATGCTGAGAAACATACCCCTTTTGCTCGACATTACGCGCAACGTGGTAAAGGCTGTCAACGTGCCTGTGACGGTGAAGACCCGACTGGGATGGGACACTGAAAATCTTGTGATTACTGAGTTGGCAGAACAGTTGCAAGATTGCGGTATACAGGCTCTCACGATACATGGACGTACACGTAGCCAGATGTATACGGGAGAGGCCGACTGGCGACTGATAGGTGAGGTGAAGAACAATCCACGTATCCATATTCCTATTATCGGTAATGGCGACATCACTACACCCGAAGAAGCACAACTCGCCTTTGAACGTTATGGGGTGGATGCTGTCATGGTGGGAAGAGCTACTTTCGGTAGACCTTGGATCTTTAAGGAAATGCGCGACTATTTAGATAACACGGGGGCGACTCCGCTCTCCGTTGACGAGAAGATAGATATCTTGGAAGAACAGTTGCGTATCAATATCGACCGTATAGATGAGTACCGTGGCATTCTGCATACTCGTCGACACTTGGCTGCTTCGCCTATCTTCAAAGGTATTCCTGATTTCAAGCAGACGCGTATCGCCATGCTTAGAGCCAATACAGAGGAAGAACTGAAGAGCATTCTTGCTGAATGTAGAGAAAGATTATCGTAATATTTGTGGGGGATTTTACAATCCCCCTTTATTGTATATGTACAAAATGTAACGAAGCCATTACATTTTGGGGTATGATTTGTTTACTCGGTAAAGATTTTTTGTTTTATTGCTTATTGGTTTCGGATTTTATCATTAACTTTGTGAGGTAACAACTAACCTTGAAACATTGCTTCGTGGATAGTACTCCTGAGAGATGATATGAACAAGGGGCGTTCATTCCATGTGTATGGAGAGGCGGCCTTAACCGATTAACAATTAAGTAAAAGTGATGAGATTAACTAAGATGAGAGAGTGGCTATTGTTCCTATTCCTACTTTCAGGAATAGGAGCGAAGGCTGCTGATGTAGAGTTTGATGTGACAAGTTTGGCTTGGGGTAAAAACTATTCTACGGAATTTCCTGGTACCAACCATGTGACCTTGAAAGGGCGTACCTTTAATGCGGGAGAGTGGACAGGACTCTGCTTGCCTTTTGATGCAAGTAAGGAAGTACTGGATGCGGCTTTCGGTGAAGGCTCGTATAACGTTCAGGCTTTTAAGACGGTGGAAGGAAACAACATCAACTTTGAGAAAGTGACGGATGTAAAGGCTGCAACGCCTTATTATATCAAAGTGAATAATACGGTCGAGAATCCCACTTTCCAGAATGTTACTTTTGCATCTGTTGTTGATGACCAATGGCAGGTTATCAAGATTTCAGACAAATATGTCTTTCGTGGGTTTTATTTTACTAAAGGCGACTGGCAACTTCATGATTCAAGTAATAATACCAATGTCAATTTCTTCTGGCTCAATGCTGATGGGAGATTAGACGATTTCCGTGCTAAAGAAGTGGCGTGGTCAGAGAAGGGAAGAGTAGGTGTTAACGCTTATCTCTTTACCGATACGTATGCTTCAACTGCTGACAAACCGAACCTGGTTTTTGAAGGACAGTCGGCAGGAGGTGGTGAATCGGGTGGTGGCGATACAGAAGACCCAACTTCTCTGTCTTATAAAATCAAGAACAAACTACAGTTGACCGATGTTCCCACGGTCTATATCGACGTAGAGGGAGTAGGAGGAACGGATGCCGACTTGGACAAGGCGCTTTATAAGGTCAGAGCTACAGGCGAGGCTCCTTATCTCAATGCTGTCATTACAGTAAAGGACAATGGTACGGATAAAGACACCAAGCATTTGAAGGAATTTACTGATAAGGTAAAAATCAAGGTAAGAGGAAACTCTACAGCCAACCCTACCAATGGCAAGAAAGCCTACAGACTGAAGTTTGACAAGAAACTGGGGGCTACTAAGCACGATATGCTTGGTTTGGGCTACTCTGCCCGCAACTGGACGCTCCTTGCCAATGTCTTCGACCATTCTATGGTGCGCAATGCGCTCTCTTATCACTTGGAGAAGGAAGTGGGTATGGACTTCTGTCCGGGCTATAAGTTTGCCGATTTGGTCATCAATGGCAATTATCGTGGCACTTATCAGATTTGCGACCATGTGGAAATAGACAAGAATCGCGTGAATATCGATGAGGATACTGGCTGGATGTTGGAGTTCCAAGGTCGTGGTGATATGCTCGACAAACCGCTCTGCTTTACACAAAATGGCTTGCAGATGAATATCAAAAATCCTGAGCCTGCCAACGAGAATGATGCGGCACAAGTAGCGGCTGTCATAGCCCCAATACAAGATTGGTTTGTCAATACTTGGGCTCCTAAATGGCAGTCTACTGATGCTTATGGTGAGAAGACGGGATGGCGTTCGGTCAATGACGAAGAATCTCTTATCAAGTTCTGGATTATCACAGAGTTGACTGGTGACTATGACGGATGGATGACAGCAAAGGCTTACAAGGAAGCTGGCGAGGACAAGTTGCATTATGGACCCGTGTGGGACAAGGATTTGGCTTACGGTAACTATACAGGTGAGAAATCTGACTTGTTGATTTCTAATAATGGTAATGGTTCAAGCCTTGTTACTTATCTTAATGATAATTTGCTTAAGGATCCTAAATTTACTGCCAAGGCGCAAGCTCGACTTCAAACTTTGCTTAATGGTGGCTTGATTGACAGGCTTTGTAGTAAAGCCGATGAATTGGCAGCAATCGTAGCAAAGACAGAAGAACTGAGCAATACGAAGTTCCCAAGAAGCATGAAAGTTGGAGACGAGACGAACAACTATGAGACTTATCAAGAAACGGTGACTAAACTGAAAGAATACCTTCGTACTCGTTTCGCAAAGGTGAAGAAATTGTCGGATGAGGTTAAGACAGAGGCTAACACCAAAATAGCCAATGTAACTTATACCCCGACCAATGAATGGTATAGTACAGGTCTTTATGGGAAGACAGGTAAGCTGACGGATGTCATTGTGGATAATCGTACCTATAAGGCTAATCAATGGAATACTTTCTGCTTGCCATTTGACTTGACAATTGAGCAGTTGAAGACAGCCTTTGGCAATGACGTGGAGATTGTTGACCATGTGGGCATGGATTTGGATGGCAAGACGATGCTCTTTGCTCCTGTAACTGATGCAACCTTGTATGGAGGCTTCCCATATTTTATCAAACCAACTTCAGAGGTCTCTAATCCTAAGTTTACGGATGTGATCATCACGCAATCCCCTATTCAAAATGAAAACTATAATGGACAATATATCAGCTTTGACAATAAGCATTATATCTATGGTACTCTTTTCAAGGGCTATAACATAGGTGTAGTCTCTGGTGAGTCTGATTACCTTTTCAAGGATGATGATTATGAGTCGGATGCCTCTATGACTACCTTTGCTTTGAAATATGGAGGGAATGGTACTAAGTATGAGAATGGCGCCCGTGCCTTCCTACGCATCCCTGACAACGAGTCTCCTTCCATCAAGATTCTCTCTGCCGATGAAGCAAAGAAGTTTAACTATGATGTAACCAATAGCTATGTTCATACCGCTTGGTGCCAGTATGACAACGAGATAAAGAACGTGACCATAGCTAATCGTGGCACGCTTTGGGGCAATGAATGGAACATGATTTGTTTGCCTTTCAAATTAGCTTCCGATGCCTATAAAAAGGTGTTTGGGGATGATGTGAAGGTGGCTGAGTTTACGGGTGTCACCAAGTCGGAAGGAGGCGAGGTGTTGTCGTTCGATCTGGCTTATATCAACGAAAAGAATGGTATGAAGGCGGCTACTCCTTATCTTATATTCCCATCTAAGGATATTCCTACTGACGGATTGAAGTTTGAAGGTGTAAAGGTTTCTGTCAAGACGACGGCAGAGCAAGCTACAGGCAATACTGATTTTAGGTTGATTGGCACGCTGGAGCCAACTGCATTGACTAAGGGCAATCAGCAAATCGTATTGATGCGCAGCAATCAGTTGAAATACATGGCATCAGGAACCACGACTCCGATGCAGGCTTGCCGTGCTTATTTCGAGGCTGTGAGCGGAACAGATGTGACTTCTGGCAAGGCCTTCAAGTTCTCTATAGATGGTGTTTCTACTGATGTGAAGCTGGTGGAGATGAATGGCTCCCCAATCAATGCTGATGCCAAGATTTATAATCTCAACGGACAGCAGGTAGGAAAGTCAACCGATCGTTTGTCTCATGGCATTTATATCGTTGCAGGCAAGAAAGTAGTACGCTAAAAGAAAGATATAATGAAAATAAAGACACAGACACAAAGAAAACAAAGAGCATATAGCAAGCCTACATGCTTCATGATAAAGATGGAGGGAATGGATATGATAGCAGCTTCGCCCAATCCTCCTGCTCCCGATCCTCCTGCGAATTTGACTCCTCCAACAAGCGAAGGAGGAGAAGTAATTAACCCTAACCCTGCTAAGGAACATACTGGGTTTGATGCATGGAGTACGTGGGAATAAAACGTCAGCATGCTATGAACGAAGTTTAGTGGTATAGGCTTATCAACATGACGAAGCCTACCAGGAAACGCATTTTGATACGTTTGCCCTGGTAGGCTTTTTCTTATTATTACTTCTATTTACTTTGCGTTGATTTCCTTCAAGAGGCGGTCGGCGTGTCCCCACTTGTCCATCAAGTAGAGCACATAGCGGATGTCTACACCGATACAGCGGGCCAGGCGCTTGTCGAAGTTGATATCAGAGCTGAGGCTGTCCCAGTTGCCATCGAAGGCAAGACCTATCAACTCACCCTTGCCGTTGAACATAGGGCTACCAGAGTTACCGCCAGTAATATCGTTGTTGGTGAGGAAGCAGAGCTGCATCTTGCCGGTAGTTTTGTCTTGATACTTGCCGAAGTCTTTCTCTGAGAGCAGTTCGTGCATGATAGGCTCAGCGTAGTAATCGATTACCTTATCGCCCTTCTTCATCTTCTCAACGAGACTCTCGGCTGTCGTGTAATAGCCTGATGGCTTGCCGCCAAGGTCAAAACCGCCTACCTGACCATAGCTCAGACGCATGGTGAAGTTGGCATCGCTATAGTGAGGCAAGTCTTCCTCCATACGGAGCTTGGCAGCACAGAGATACTTCTCCTGCTCGGCGATGCTGTCGTTGATGCTGCCCATCTGAGCAGCGAAATCACCATAAACATCGTTCAGATCCATACCGAAGATGACGCCTGGATCCTTCTCATATCCCTTCTTGTTGAAGTAGAGCTTAGTGCCCTTCTTCATGATGAGCGACTTCTCCCAGAGATAATCCACATACTTGGCGTAGT